>JBAUGM010000639.1:0-5140 GCA_049679725.1 Tepidisphaeraceae bacterium | reverse complement strand
CCCCCAAGCCACGGAAAAACAGGTCGCGCCGCTCGGTTTCATCACCACCGGTATGGGTCGGCCGTACCTCGAGCACGTGCTGTCCGACCTCGGCCTGCTCGGCGTGTTCCCGATCCTGAACCTGGGCATGAGCTACCCCGCCGACGAGAAGCTCATCGCGGAGTTCGCCAAGCTCTGCAAGCACATGATCGTGATCGAGGAACGCCGCAGCTTCCTCGAGAAGAACGTCCGGGAGGCCGCGTTCAGGTTCCTGGATCACGACGTCGCCAGCGACATCGCCTCGCGCCTGTACGGCAAGCGGTTCCCCGGCAACGTCGACGGCATCCCCGACACGCGCGGCCTGAACGCGTCTGTCCTCGCGCAAAAACTCATCCCGCTCATCAAGTCCACCGAAGCGCTCCCCGAGCACCTGCGCAACGGCCGGCTCAGCTCCGAGCTGGCGCGTCTCCGCGAAGCGAGCAAGCCCAGGCTCCAGGTCATCTCCGACAAGATCGTCGCGCGCACGCCGACGTTCTGCCCCGGCTGCCCGCACCGCGACAGCTCGTCCGTCCTCCTCGAAGTTCGCAAGAACTTCATGGACAAGGACTACATGCTCAAGCACCACGGCATGGGCCCCGTGGACATGGTCGCGCACGGCGACACCGGCTGCTACACGATGCTCATGTTCGCCCCCACCGAACAGCTCATGCACAACTACTCCGGCATGGGCCTGGGCGGCGGCACGGGATCGGGCATCGACCCGTTCATCACCAACAAGCAGATCGTCTTCATGGGGGATGGGACGTTCTTCCACTCCGGCCAGCTCGCGATCAGCAACGCGATCAAGGCGGGGCAGGACATCACGTTCATCATCCTGGAGAACGGCACGACCGCGATGACCGGCCACCAGGAGCACCCGGGGACGGAGGTCGATCTTCTCGGCAATCGTTCAGCGATCCAGGACATCTCCGAGATCGTTCGCGGCATGGCGGGCACGTCGAACCTGACGGTGAGCAAGCTCTCGCCCGCGAACCGCGACATGTACAAGAGCGTGCTCGAGAAGACGATCCTGTCGGACGGCGTGAAGGTGGTCATCGCCGACAAGGAATGCGGCATCACCTACCACCGTCGTCAGGCGCGCGAAGAAAAGAAGATCATCAAGGAGAAGGGCTACCTCCCGCGCAAGACGCACATGAACATCACGCCGGAGGTGTGTGAGAACTGCCTGGAGTGCACCAAGGCCACCGCCTGTCCCGGCCTGACGACGATCGACACGGATTACGGCAAGAAGATCGACACCGACCTGACGTGGTGCGTGAACGACGGCGCCTGCGAGCGCGTCCGCACGAGCAACGAGGCGGGCATCACGGTGAAGCCCTGCCCGAGCTTCGAGCAGGTGACCATCGTCCGCCAGAAGCGCCGCCGCTACACGCTGCCGCACATGGCGCTGGACAAGTTGCCCGAGCCCAAGCCGTTCCACGACATGACCAAGCCGGGCGACGCGTGGCGGGTGCACATGTCGGGCGTCGGCGGGATGGGCATCGGCGTCGTCGGCGCGATCCTCGTCCGCGCGGGCCACAAGGAAGGCTACCGCGTCGTTTTCCAGGACAAGAAGGGGTTGGCCATCCGCAACGGCGGCGTGTACGGGCAGATCACGTTTATCAAAGACCAAGTTGAAGGCGGCGGCTCCAATTTCAGTGGCTTGGGCGTCTCGCCCGAGCGTTCCGCCGGAGGCGCTTCAGAAAGGAAGCTCGGGCAAGATGCCCAAGCCACGGAAGAAGCGATCTCCTCTGATGGCGTTGTCTATCCCACCACCGGCAACATCCCCTACGGCAAGGCCGACCTGCTGCTCGGCATCGACATCCTCGAAGCGACCCGCGCCACCGACCCGCGCGAGCAGTTCCGCGTCGCGTCCAAGGGACAGACCGCCGCCGTGCTGAACATGCACAAGCAGCCGACGGTCTACGCCCTGCTCGGGCGCGATGACTTCGAGCCCGAAGAGCTGCGCGAGGAGATCTACAACCACTGCCGCCCGGACGTCAGCTTCGCCAAGAACCTCTCGGAGATCTGCGAGCAGCGGCTGGGTTCCAAGCAGTTCGTGAACATCATGATGGTCGGCGTGGCGTACCAGCTCGGGCTCATCCCCGTGAGCGCGCACTCGATCGCCTGGGCGATCAAGGACACCATCCGCCGCGAGCAGCGGCGGAACATGAAGGCGTTCAACATCGGCCGCAAGCTCGCCCTCGAGCCCCGCGCCCTGCCGAAGAAGCCCGAGCCGGAGACGTGGGATCAGCTGGTCACCAACAAGAGCCGCATCCTGCGCAAGACCCGGATGTTCGGGCGAAAGTACGCCGACCAGTTCGAGAAGATCGTCCAAGGCGCGATGAAGCAGATGCGCGACCTGCCCGAGGGCAGCAAGTACGACCTGGCCGTGCGCATCTATGACCTGATCCAGTACCAGGACCACGCGCTGGCCAAGCAGTACGTCGAGCAGGTCCGCAAGGTGTACCGGGCCGACGGCGCGACGCGCAACTTCGAGGCCACCGACGCCGCCATCTGGGGCGTCGCCAAGGTGATGCTCATCAAGGACGAGCCCTACGTCGCCTACCTGCTGACGCGCTACGAGAAGAAGGAGCGCGACATCCGCAAGTACGGCGTGGACGTCTCCAACGGCGACCGCATCGTCTACCGCCACCACACGAGCCCCGAGTTCAACATCGGGAAGTGGCGCGTGCGTCTGAAGATCACGACCAGCGACTGGCAACTGAAGCTCGTCCGCCACATGAAGTGGTGGCGCAAGCTCCCCGGCTGGCACAGGCGCGAGGTCACCTTCCGCGACTGGTACGTGGGGTTGCTCGACCGGTTGAACCTCACGCACGACGCGGGCTACGCGCAGGCGGTGAAGGTCCTGAACGCGCCCAAAGACGTGACGGGCTACCGCGAAGTGCGCTACCCGAAGATGGACGCGACCGTCCAGGCGATCGATGCCGAACTGTCGCGATTGCCCAGGGTCGACGTCGCGGTAAACCAGGATGTCCTGGGAAGCCTCCGGACGCCCACGCACGTGTAAGGAATGCGATTCCCATCCGCGAAAGCCCAAGCCCCAGGCCTGGGCTTTTTCATGCGCGCGGCGAGCAGTCCCCCACACGTTTACCGGTTGCCTTCCCCCCTTTTTCGTCTTAACGTATGGCTGTTGTACGCCCGTGGAGGTCGGCCATGCCAGAAGATGTGGGCCGCGATCAATTAGCCTTGATTCGCATCGAAGGCATGCATTGCCACAAGTGCGAAAAGGCGATCCAAAAATCGATGCTCCAACACCCCGGCGTGCACGAGGTCGAAGTCGACTTCGCGAGCGGCCAGGCCTCGGTCCTGTTCGACTCCTCCATGGTTTCCGTCAAGCAGCTCGCCGAGTCCGTCGGCGACGCGGGTTATCGCGTCACCGGGTTCACGCAGCGCGCGACGGAGCACAGCTCGGTTGATGAAGCGTAGTGGAGTGGTGGAGTCGTTGAGTGGTGGAGTGAGAGAACAAACTTCCCACGTCACGGCGCCTCCGTCTGACCCAACCACTCCACCACTCCACCACTCCACCACGTCTTCCGCCCCCCTTTCCGATCTCCTCCAACGTCCCAACGACCAGCGCCTGCGCGAGTACAAATACCGCTTCTCACAAGCCATCGTATTCGGCCTGCCCGTCTTGGCGCTGGAGGTGTGGGGCCGCGCGCTGGGCGGGCCGGAATCGGATCGATGGGTCGGCATCCTGCAGGCGCTGCTGGCGGGATGGGTCGTGTACGTCGGCGCCGCCGGGATGCTGTTTGAAGGGTTGATCCTCCTCCCGCGTCGCGTGATGCCCGACCTGTTCGCAGCGATCGTCGCGATCGGCGCGTACCTCTTCAGCCTCGTCTCCGTGCTGCACGTGCTGTTCACAGCGCAACTGTGGTACCGCCCGCTGCTGTTCCACGTCAGCGTCATCGTCGTCGCGCTGTGGACGGGTTTGCAGTGGCACCGCTGGTCGCGGCGAATCTGACTCCCTCTCCCCGTACTCGGGGAGAGGGCAGGGGAGAGGGGGCAGCCGCGACGCGCGGTGCTCGCATGTACGAAGCTTGCTCCGCAGCCGGCCCCTCTCCCCGAGGTACGGGGAGTGGGAACCAGACACACGCGCTGCCGCGCATCCCGTTCCCGTGTACCCTTCCCCGCGGATGAAGCTCCTCGTCCTCCTCAACCAATCGGCCGGCGCCCTGGCCAAATCCGAGACCGCTCGATGAGAACGATCGCGCACATCTCCGACATCCACTTCGGCAAGGACGACCCGCTCGTCGCTGAGGCGCTCGTTGCTGAGCTGCACGAACAGAAACCGTCGCTTCTCGTCATGAGCGGCGACTTCACCCAGCGCGCCCGCGCTGGTCAGTACAAGCGCGCCGCCGACTACATGGCCCGGTTGCCCGGGCCGCAGGTTGTCGTCCCCGGGAACCACGACATCCCGCTGTACAACGTCGCCGCACGCTTCGGCTGGCCGCTCCACAACTACCGCAAGTTCATCACGAAGGACCTGCGGCCCGTGTACGAAGACGCGGAACTGCTCGTCATCGGCATGAATACGTCGCGGTCGTGGACGTGGACGCTCGACGGCTTCTGGAAGGACGGCCGGATCTCCCAAGAGCAGCTCCTGGACATCGAGCTGCGCGCCCGGGACAAGCCGGCGTCGGTGTTCAAGGTCGTCGTCACGCATCACCCGTTCATCCCCCCGCCGAAGGAGCGCCCGCACGGCATCGTCCACGGCGCCGCCCGCGCGCTGGCGGAGATGGAAACACACCACATCGACATGTGCCTCGCCGGCCACCTGCACATGGGCTACAGCGGCGACGTCCGCACGCACCACGAGGCGGTGAAGCGGTCGATCCTCAGCGTGCAGGCGGGCACCGCCATCAGCACGCGCCGGCGGAACGAACCGAACGCGTACAACCTGATCACGATCGACGGCGAGCACGTGACGATCCAGGTCCACGCGTGGAACGGCACGACGTTTGAGAAAGCGCAGCGCACGCACTTCACGAGAACCAACGGGGTGTGGCAGCGGGAGGGGTGATTCCTCCTCCTGTAGTGGCGACGCCTGCGTCGCGGTCGACGCGCAGCGTCGAGACGAATCTTGTGGCTACGCCACAAC
>JBAUGM010000638.1:0-2577 GCA_049679725.1 Tepidisphaeraceae bacterium | reverse complement strand
GGCCCACGCCGGGCAACGTCGGGAGGCACGCGAGCAGTTCGCCGACCGCGACGAGCTGCGGGAACCCGGTGGGGCCGCGGACCTCGCCCATGATCGGCCGCGACGTCTCGATGACCTGGTCGGCGTCGCCTTCGGGCGTGTATCGCACGAGCCGCGTCCCGCCTCCTTCGCCGAAGTGCCTCAGCAGCGCGTAGAAGCAGTCGTGCGCCGGCGAGTAGACGAGCGAGGTGATGTCGACGTTCTCCAGGTCGAGGAGGCCCGACCACTTGCCGGCGACGGGGTCGTACGCGTAGAGGAAGCCGGAGCCGCCGTACGAGCAGACCACCAGCCGCCGGCGTTTCGTGTCGAACGCCGCGCCGGACGGCCAGCTCATTCGCGGGAGATCGGCGTTGTCGATCGCGAGCCGCGCGGCGCGCTGCGTCTTGGGATCGACGCGCGCGACCTCGTGCATCTCGATCGCGTACAAGGTCGAATCGGCGGGGTCGATCGTGGCCATCGTCGCGCGTGGCGGGAGCGGGCGGTCGGTTCCCTCGATCGGCCCGCGCGGCGTGAACTCCGCCAGCGTGGGCGGCGGCGCGCCGGGGCCACGGAAGGGCGCCGCGGGGTGGCGGACGGCGGTGAAGCGCACGTCGCCGATCGCTTCGCGCTGCTTCGCCAGCTCGAACGCGCGGGCTTCGCGATAGAGCGGCGTGAGGTCGCTGAGCAGCCGCTGCGCAACCCACTCCGGGTTGCCGGGACCGACGACGAAGGGCCGGCCGGGATAGCGGTAGATCCCCTGGACCGTCGAGATTTCCAGTCCCGTGATCGCGCGAAGGCGGGTGACGGCCTGGGCGTGGCTGTCGGAAACGGGGCCGTACGTGAAGAAGTACTGCTCACCCGCGCCGGCCTCGAAGATGAATGTGTCGGCAGGGACATCCTTCGGCGCGCCGACGACTTCCTGCTTGTGATAGCCGCCGATCACGATCCGCTTGATGTTCGCGTCCGGCGCTACGCGAAGCTCCCAGTTGACGCCTTCATACGCGCTGAGCGACAGGACGATCGGCCGGCCGGTTGCCTGCACCTCGACGACGGCGGTCCCGCGCCCGGGGAGCTGCCGCCTGCGCTGCGCGGGAGGAAGTTTCGCCGCGCCGTCGGCTTGCGCCCCCTCGTACAGGCCGACGACGTGCAGTTCAGGCTGGTCGTCCTTGACGACGGCCCTATTGGCGCGGCGATTGCGGATGTCGCCCAGGCGCTGCGTGAGGGCGTCCGCGCGCGCCTTGGGGGGCTCACCCAGCGCGGTCAGGCGCGCGACTTCACGCTCGACGACGGTGATCTTCGCATCCACTTCCGCGTCCAACGTCTGTTTCAGCGCCGGTCCCGTCGTCGCTCGCTCATCGGGGCGCGAGATCTGCACGGAGAGCGGCTCGCTCGCATTGGGATCGAGCGCCCGCACGCCGCCTTGCGCAACGCTGGCAGCGACGAGCGCGGCGGCTATCATCACGGTGGGTGCGAGGGGTACTGGGCGAGCGGCTGTAACCCGCAGGAGACGACGGCGGCGGATGGTCATTGGAACCTCCCCAAGGGATGAAGGAATGTTCGGGATCGATCGTGTCGTGCGCCGGCAACGGCGTCAACAGAAAACTACCGGGCCCTGCACAATCAATCATGAAGGATGCTGAACATGCCTGAATCGAATGCACTGCCGAAGGTCGGAGCGACCGCCCCAGCCTTCAAGCTCTCCTCGAGCACGGGCGAGACGATCGACCTCTCGAAGCTGAAGGGGCAGAGCGTCGTCCTTTACTTCTACCCCCGAGCCGACACGCCCGGCTGTACGAAGGAAGCCTGTGGGTTCCGCGATGCGATCGCATCCTACAAGAAGCTGAAGGTCCCCGTCTTCGGCGTCAGCCCGGATCCAGTCGAAGACGTGACGAAGTTCGCGGAGAAGTTCCAGCTCAACTTTCCGCTGCTGGCCGACGCGGACCATGCGGTCGCGGAGAAGTATGGGGTGTGGCAGGAGAAGAGCATGTACGGGAAGAAGTACATGGGCGTCGCGCGGACGACGTTTGTCATCGGCCCCGACGGAAAGGTGAAGCACGTCTTCGAGAAGGTGAAGCCGGAAGGGCACGACCAGGAAGTGCTCGCAGTGCTGAAATAGAGATGATTATTGGACCCTTTTCTTGCACTCGGCCGATCCATCGGTTAGATGCACGCGATCCGTCGTAGCAAGGGCTTGCTCGACGTGCATGGTCCAGTCGCATTCGTAACGGAGTTCGCAAACATGGCCAAGAAGAACACCCCCGCGAAGAAGAAGACGACCACCGCTGCCGCCGCCGTGAAGCGCACGGTCGGGAAGATCGTGACTGAGGTCCGCAACACCGCCATTCCGAAGCTGAAGCCGGCCAGGAAGGCCAAGGCCGTGACGCGCGAGCAGATTGCCGTCCGGGCGTTCGAGATCTACGCCTCGGGCGCCAGTGGCGATGAGACCGACAACTGGCTCCGAGCCGAGCGCGAGCTGCGCGGCATCTAAAATGGGAGCGCACGATTCTCGAACGTTGTCATCCTGAGGTACTCCGAAGGATCTGGCCGATCCGTCGGTGA
>JBAUGM010000637.1:0-7379 GCA_049679725.1 Tepidisphaeraceae bacterium | reverse complement strand
GGGTCGCATTTGAACCACCCCCCTCGCGCCGATAGCATTCGCATCGCCATGCAGCACCCCCAGCCCTCGCCGTCCCCGGCCGCCGCCCCGCCCTTGTCGCTCTCGTCCAAGGCGCGTCGGACCAGGGAGCAGCCGATCAGCTTCCTGATCAACGCGGCGATGGCGAACCCGAACCTGATCAACTTCGCCGCCGGGCTGGTCGACCCGCAGACGCTGCCGGTCGAGAAGTCGCTGGAGATCACCCGCACGATCCTGTCCGACACCAGTCGCGGCCGGGCGGCGCTTCAGTACGACACGACGCTCGGGCTCGCCGAGCTGCGCAAGACGGCGCTCAAGCACCTGGAGGCGCTCGAAGGCAAACCCGCCTCGGCGATGGGGGTGACGGCGCAGGACATCGTCGTCACCACGGGCTCCCAACAGGCCCTCTACCTCGTGGGCGAGACGCTGGTCGACCCCGGCGACATCGTCATCGCCGCCAACCCGAGCTACTTCGTCTACACGGGCACGCTCTGGTCGTTCGGCGCGAAGGTGATGACCGTCCCGATGGACGAGAACGGCATGGACGTGGATGCCGTCGAGCGGCTGCTCAACCACCTGGAAGCCGAAGGCAAGCTTCCGCGCGTGCGCGTCATCTACTGCACGAGCTACTACCAGAACCCGACGGGCCTCACGCTCTCGCTCGAGCGACGCCCGCGCCTCCTCGAACTCGCCAGGCGCTTCAGCCACGGCCACCGCATCCTCATCCTCGAAGACGCTGCCTACCGCGAGCTGAGCTACGAAGGCCCCGCGCTGCCGTCGATCAAGTCGTTCGACCCGGACAACCGCTACACCGTCCTGGCCAGCACGTTCAGCAAGCCCTTCGCGCCGGGCATCAAGACGGGTTACACGGCCATGCCCAGCGACCTGCTGCACGAGGTGCTCCAGCAGAAGGGCAACCACGACTTCGGCTCGGCGGCGCTGTCGCAGCACATCGCGCTGGAAGCGATGCGCAGCGGCGCGTACGCGAAGCAGGTCGAGCACCTCAAGAACGGTTACCGCTCCAAGCGCGACACGCTCCTGTCGGCCCTGGCGAAGTACATGCCCAAGTCCGCGGGCATCTCGTGGACGCATCCCAACGGCGGGCTGTACGTCTGGCTCACGCTGCCCGAACAGGTGAACACCTCGCGCGGCGCGATGTTCGACAAGGCGGTCGAGCACGGCGTGCTCTACGTCCCGGGCGACTACTGCTTCCAGCCCGATGAGAGCGGCTTCATCCCCAAGAACCACATCCGCCTGAGCTTCGGGCAGGTGGCGGGCGATCAGATCGAGCGCGGGATCGAACGGCTTGCGTCCGTGGTCAGCGGGCAGTTGTCGGCGGCGAAGTCTGCGCATTCTCCCTCTCCCCGTACTCGGGGAGAGGGCAGGGGAGAGGGGGCAGAGCAGACGCGGGCCTCGAATCCAAAGGTTGCTTCGCTCCGCGGGCAGGCCCCTCTCCCCCACCCTCTCCCCGGGTACGGGGAGAGGGAGTAAGCGATGAGCCGCACGCTCTTCCTTTACGTCTTCAAGGACCTCCTGCGCATCTTCCTGCTCACCAGCGGGGCGCTGGCGGGGATCATGAGCTTCGGCGGGTTGCTGCGCCCGCTCACCGAGCACGGGCTCGACGCCGCTCAGGTCGGGAAGGTGCTGACCTACTTCATGCCGGCGATGTTGAGCTACTCGCTCCCCATCGCGGCGCTGTTCGCGACGACCGTCGTCTACGGGCGCCTCGCCGCCGACAACGAGCTCACCGCCTGTCGCGCAGCCGGCATCAGCTACCTGTCGATCAGCGCCCCGGCCATGATCCTGGGGCTGACCGTCGCCATCGTCAGCCTCCTGTTCCTCTGCTTCATCGTGCCGACGTTCTCGCTCAAGGTCGAGCGGGTGATCTACTCCAACCTCGCTCAGTTGATCGCCAACCAGATCGACCGCACGCGCCAGATCCGTCACGAGGACCACACGATCTACGCGCAGAGCGCCGTCGCGCAGCCGCTGGACCCGAAGCGCCCGCGCGAGCAGATGGTGACGCTGAACGGGGTCATGATCGTCGCGTACGAGAAGGACGATTCGAACAAGCTGCGGGTCCCGGGCGAGTTCTACCTCGCGCGCAGCGCCACGGTCTACATCGACCGCGGCGGGAAGGACGACGACGAGTACGCCGTGCTGGTCGACCTCGACGGCGGGACGATGTTCCCGCGCACCTTCGCCGGGCGAATCCAGGCGGGCGTCGAGGCGCAGCAGTTCGGGCCCGTTCCGATCGCCTCCCCCGTCCGCGAGAAAACCGATTTCATGAACATCCGCCGGCTCCACGAGCTGTCGGCCGACCCGACGCGCAGCCGGGTCGTGCAGGCGGAACTGCTCAGGATCATCCGCGCCGACCAGAGCGCCCGCTACCTGGAAGACCTCCTTGCCGCGCTGAACGGACAGACGCGCTTCCATCGCTTCGACGCGGGCGAGGAAACCTTCGAGCTGGCGCGCGGGGAAGCGCCCGCCAAGCTGCGCAAGGGCGTGCTGATCGTCAGCGGCGGGGCGAAGTGGGTCGAGGAGCGCGACCATCGCGTCAAGAGCGCCGCCGACGTGCAGGAGGTTCGCATCAGCGCCCGCGCCACGCCCGAGGGGCGCATAGCGGTCATGGCGGAGCTGCACGACGCGGTGATCCGCTCGGGCGGCAACACCAGCAAGCACCAGAGCCTCCAGCGCCCGTTCAACGTGTCGATGCCCCCCGCCGTGAAGGGTATCGAGTCGCGATCCGTCGAGTACTACCTGCGCGACCCCGCCGCCGCCGCCAGCGACGGGCGGCACGTGCTGCTGCGCGAGATGCTCCTGCTCGGCAACGGCATCTACAGCGAGATGCACGGCCGCGCCAGCTTCGCCGTCAGCTGCCTCATCCTCGTCATCGTCGGCTGCGCCCTGGGCATGATGTTCAAGAGCGGCAACTTCCTCACCGCCTTCGCCCTCAGCGTCATCCCCGCCCTGCTGTGCATCGCCTTGATCGTGACCGGCCAGCACACCGCCGAGAACATCCCGCGGACGAACCTGGAAAACTTCCACAACCCGCTGACCGTCGGGCTGGCGCTGATCTGGAGCGGGAACGCGGCGGTGCTGGTGCTGGCGGTGGTGTTGATGGGGAAGTTGCAGAGGCAGTGAGCGAGAGTAAGCACGAAATCCTAAGCACGAAGCACGAAACAAATTCAAAGCACGAAGAAGAAACCAACGGCCTCGTTTGAGATTTTCCGCCGTTTCTTCATTGAGATTTGTTTCGGATTTCGTGCTTCAGATTTCGTGCTTAGATTCGATAAGCGTGTAGTCCATGAAAATCCTAGATCGCCACGTCCTCCTCTCCTTCCTCCGCAACTACCTGCTCAGCTTCATGGTGCTGATCGGGCTGTACGTCACGATGGACATGGTTTTCGCGTTCGACGAGTTCGCCGAGGTGAAGGGAAAGACGGGCACGCAAGGGGCGGAGGGAACGTTCGTCGTCGTCAGGCACATCGCCAACTACTACGCGTACCAGATGTTCCTCATCTTCGCGTACCTCTCCGGCGTGATCCCCGTGGTGGCGGCGGCGTTCACGATCATCCGCATGACGCGCTTCAACGAGATGACCGCCATCCTGGCCGCGGGCGTGCCGCTGCTGCGCGTGGCGATGCCCATCGTCATCGCCGCGATGGTGCTGAACCTGCTGCTCATCGTCGACCAGGAGCTGCTCATCCCGCGGATGATCCCCATGCTCATCCGCAAGCACGACCAGGTCGAGGCGGTGTCGAAGGCGTTCCCGATCGGCGGGATGCAGGACCAGGAGAACCGCTTGCTCGTCGCCGCCAAGTACAACCCGCCCACCGAGCAGTCGCCGGCGTCGATGGAATATTTCAGCGTCATCGCGCGCGACAACGACCTGCGCCCGCTCAGCCACACGACCGCCGACGAAGCGGTGTGGGACGAGGGCGCGGACCTGTGGCGGCTGACGAACGGGAAGGTCGTCGAGGGATTGCAGGGCAACGAGCGGCGCTCGGCGGAGATGGCGGTCGCGACGTACCAGAGCAACATCACGCCGGAGGAGATCGCCCTGTACCGCAGCGGCGACTACGTGAACCTGCTCCCCACCGCCCGCATCAACCAACTGCTCAACCGCAAGGACAGCTACGGCACCACCGACCTGCTGCGCGTGAAGCACACGCGCTTCGTGCAGTGGGTGCTGAACATGGTCCTGCTGCTGCTCGCGCTGGCGTGTTTGCTCACGCGCGATCCCAGCCAGTTGAAGCTCGGCATCATGCGCTGCGCCGCCGTGACGGCGCTGTGCATGGGCGCGATCTTCCTCTCCCAGCAACTCGCCGGCCATCCCCAGGGCGGCCCGGAGTGGGCGGACACCTGGCCCGCCATCATGGCGTGGGTGCCGATCCTGTTGTTCGGACCGGCGGCGGTGTTCCTGCTCGATCGGGTGAACACGCGCGGGTCGTGAGGGAGGGAGGGAGGAGGGAGGAGGGAGGAGGGTGCTGGGGTGCTGGGGTGAGGGGGTGACAGGGTGAAGAGTAGGTTTCACACCCCATCACCCCATCACCCCACCACCCCACCACCCCGCCCTCAGTGCATCATCGTCCCCGTCGGACGCAGGCGCATGGACGGGCTCGCGCGGTTGAAACGGTCCTCGCACAGGTCCATGTCCTCGGCGTCGAGGCTGGGCGGGACGTAACCCGGTAGCTTGCTGCGTTCGAGTTCGTCGTGATAGGCGGCGAGGACCTGGCGCTCGATGCTCTGCCGGCAGTCGCCGTTGATCGGGTGGGCGATGTCGGCGTGAAGCTTGATGCGGGCGGGCGCGTTGCCGTGGACGTTTCCGCCGTATCCGTGCCCGTGACCGTGCGATTGGGCGGAGCGGTTTTCGTCGAGCCGCATGCCGCAGCCGTTGCAGAAGCGGGCGCGGAGGTGGTTCTTCTCCCCGCACCGCCGGCAATGGTCGCAGAGCTTGCGCGACGGCATGGCGAGGAACAGCCCGTCGTTGCCGTCGATCAGCTTGACGTCGCGGATGACGAAGGTGTCGTCAAACGTGAGGGAACAAAACGCCTTCAGGCGGTTGGCGCCGTTGCCGCACAGGTTGATGCGGACTTCCGTGACCTGCATAAAAATACCCCTGGGCCACTGCGGGCCCGACGAAAGATGTGAACGACTCACCGGTGCACTTTAGCGTGCGACCCGTCAGATGTGAGGAAACGGGTCACACGCCACAGATCAACCGCCACGCGGTGTGGCGGTGTTGTTGTTTCATTCTGCCCCCTCTCCCGGCCTGCGTTGAGCGCAGTCGAAACGTACTCCGGGAGAGGCTGGGGTGAGGATGACTTCGAACGTCGAGTTGCGCTCGACGAATCGAATCACCCTCATCCTTCTCCCGGCGTACCAGGAGAAGGGACAAGAGGCGCAACCTCGACGACTTCCGTGCGAGCATCCGTCGTCGTCACGCGTCGCGCCGCGTGTTCCGCTTCATCGCGCTCGTCGAACAGCGTGAACAGCGTGCTGCCGCTGCCGCTCATTCGCACGGGGCGTTTCAAGTTTTCTTCCAGCGACGTTCGAAGCTCGCCGACGGTCGGCTCGACCGCGAACGCCGCGCTTTCCAGGTCGTTGACGAGCCGGGGGAGCAAACTGCACGCATCCAGCCTCACCCACGTGCCCCACTCCGGCTCGTTCACGACGACCGATTTCTCATGGTGAGCGGAGTCGAACCGCCCGCGGTGAGCGGAGTCGGACCGTCGCATCGCGTCGAACATCCGGTAGACCGATGCGGTCGAGATGCCGATCTTCGGCATCACGAGCAGCGCCCAGCGCGGCGCCGGTCGCTCGATCGGGCGCACCACTTCTCCTCGGCCCGAGCAGACGCTGCTGGGGCCGTGGAGGAACAACGGGACGTCGCTGCCGATCGTCGCGCCGATCTCGGCGAGCTGAGCGTTCGATCGCTTCGCATCCCAGAGCCGGTTGAGCGCGACGAGGGTCGCCGCGGCATCGGAGCTCCCGCCGCCCAGGCCGGCGCCGGTGGGGATGCGCTTGTTCAAAAAGGCCGACACCCGCTTCCCCGTGCGTGGTCCTTCCCGGGACGCACTGAGGGTGTCGGCCAGCGCCGTCGCGGCACGCGTGACCAGGTTGACGCCCGCGTCCGTGGGGAGCGCGGGATCGTCGCTGGCCAGCGTGAGCAGCGCGTTGGCGCAAGTGTCGTCCGCCCCTCCGCCGGGCGGATCGACTTGAGTCGGGAACGAGAATTCCAACGTGTCAAAGAGCCCGACGGTGCACATCCAGCTCAGCAGCGGATGGAAGCCATCGTCGCGCGCCGGTCCGACGCGCAGGTGCAAGTTGATCTTCGCCGGGGCGCGAACGCGCATGCTTGACGAACGGTCGTCGCGGGCGCGCCGAAGTCAAGCGTCCCAAGCCGCACGAGTCGCCCGAGGTGTTGTTTCGATTCACACACGGATTTGCTGCCGATCGACTGGAAATGAGGCACGATATGCGAACGGAGATGAGGATAACCTGTTCGGCGCGCGGGGGTCAATAGAAATTTCGCGAAGGCCCTTCCATCTCGATGATCTTCGTCGCGTTGGCGACGCCGAGCATGGTTCTCCTTCGCGTGGGATGGACAACGTATTCGACGCCGATGTGGCTATAAAGTTCCTCTTGTCCCCTCTCCCTGGGTACAGGGAGAGGGGAAAGGCAGAATGCCCTCGCGCGCACCCCACATCCTCCTCACCGCCTTCGACGCCTTCGGCGGGCACGCGATCAACTCCTCCGCCGCGGTGGTCGAGGCTTTGGCGGCGACGAGCGCGTGGCGTGATCGGCTGATCTGGCGCATCCTGCCGACGGTCTACGCCGACGCCGGGCGGGTCGTGCGTGAGTTGATCCGCGACGAGCGGCCGAACGCCGTGCTGTGCCTCGGCCTGTGCGCGCAGTCCTCGTCCATCCTCCTCGAGCGCCTCGCGATCAACCTGAACGACGACACCTGCGGCGACAACGCGGGCGACCGCGCGACCGCGCGCCCGATCGACCCCGCCGGTCCGGTCGGCTACTTCTCCACCCTGCCGCTCTGGGCGATGCACGCCGCGCTGCGCGAGAAGGGAATCCCGGTCGGCTGGTCGAACCACGCGGGGACGTACGTGTGCAACCACGTCTTCTACACCGCTCGTCACGCGATCGAGCAGCTCGACCTGCACACGCCGTGCGGGCTCGTGCACGTGCCGATGCTGTCGGACACGATTTCGCTCGCGATGCTGATCGGGGCGGCGGAGGAGATGCTGCGGGTGATCGAAATAGAGCGATCAGCTGTCAGCGATCAGCGATCAGCCAGAAGGACGTGACATTTTATGGCTGACCGCTGATCGCTGATAGCTGAC
>JBAUGM010000636.1:0-2403 GCA_049679725.1 Tepidisphaeraceae bacterium | reverse complement strand
GCGGGATGCCGCGGCCCGCTTGCGCGACCGAGTAGTCGGACCACCCGACGCTGCCGACGATCGTCGCGTCGCCCGACGCGCGGAACGGCTCATCCTGCAGCCAATGCCAGCCGAGCGCGCGCACGCGGCGCGGTAAGTCGGTCTTGAAGATCGCGTGGCTGTCGGGGCCGTGCGTCCAGAGTTCGTGGTTGCCGGCGACGAAGAGCTTGGGGCCTTCGAGTCGAAAGCGCGAGAGGCACTGTTCGAGCGAATCGCCATCGGAAACGGCCGTGTCGCCGACGACGAGCAGCGCGTCGCCGCCGGCGCGGTTCATGTCGTCGATCAACGCTAGCGCGAGCGGTTGGCTCCGCGGGTGGTTGTAGTGCAGGTCGGCGGTGACCAGGAGCCGCATCGCCGACATTCTAGGAAAGAAACCAGGAGCCAGGAGCCAGAAGCCAGGAGCCAGGAGCAATGCCGAGGCACTTCTCTTCCTTCCAGCTACTGGCTTCTGGCTACTGGCTTCTTCTCCTATGATTTCCCCGATGTCCCCACTCGTCGTTGAAAACGTGAAGAAGCGCTTCCGCCAGGGCCAGGCCGACGTGACGGCGCTGGCGGGGATCTCGCTCGACGTCGCGGCGGGTCAGTTCCTCGCGGTCATGGGCGCCAGCGGCTCGGGAAAAAGCACGCTCCTGCACCTCATGGCCGGCCTCGCGACCGCGGACGAGGGGCGCGTGCTCGTCAACGGCACGGACCTGGCGGCGCTCAACGACAAACAGCTCACCCTCTTCCGCCGGCGGCAGATCGGGCTCGTCTTCCAGTCGTTCAACCTCATCCCGACGCTCACGGCTGAGGAGAACATCGCGCTGCCGTTGATGCTGGGGGGCAAGAGCACGCGCGAGATCGCGAGCAAGGTCGACGAGCTGCTGGCCAGCCTCGGCATGGGCGCGCGGCGAACCCACAAACCCGATGCCATGAGCGGCGGCGAGCAGCAGCGCGTCGCGATCGGCCGGGCGCTGGTCAGTGACCCGGCCGTCATCCTCGCGGACGAACCCACCGGCAACCTCGACTCCGCCAACAGCCGGGCCGTGTGCGAACTCCTCCGCGATCTGTCCGTCATCCATAACAAGACGATCGTGATGGTCACCCACGAGCCGAGCGTCGCCGCGTACGCGAGCGAAGTCGCGGTGCTGAAGGACGGAAAGCTCGTCGAACGCTTCGCGACCGATGAGGCGAAGGACGGGCAGGGGTTGGCGGTAAGGTACCAGGAGTCGCTTCGCTCTACTCCCTCTCCCCGGTACACCGGGGAGAGGGTAGGGGAGAGGGGCGAGCGGCGCGCGGAGTCGAACGGCGGCTGATGGTCGAGCGGGCCCTGCCCCTCGCCCCCGCCCTCTCCCCGGAGTACCGGGAAGAGGGAGCAAGACCTGGTTCTCTCCAAACTCGCCATCTCGAACTTCTCCACCCACCGCGTCCGCCTCGCGCTCACGGTCGCGGCTGTGGCGTTGTCGGTCAGCCTCGTCGTCGCCGTCACCAGCGGCTACGCCTCCGCGCACGCGGCGGCCGAGCAGTTTCTCGAGCGGTTCATCGGCACCGTCGATGCGGAGATCACCCGGCAGAACGACAACCGCGGTGCGATGCGTGCCGAACTTGTCGCCGCACTCGAAGCGGATCGCGATGTGCACCGCGTCACGGCGCGGCTGGAGACGGAACTGGCAATGACCGACCCGTCCGCCGGGCCGGTCGGGCGCGCGGCGCAGGTGATCGGGATCCGTCGGCCGCAGGACCGGCGCGCCGATCGGCTGAAAGTCGTCGCCGGCGAGTGGTTCGAGGGCGACGCCGGCAACGTCGCGGTCATCGACCAGGTCGCCGCCGACGTCTTGAAACTCCAACTCGGGGACTCTTTTCTCCTCCCCAGCGGCACGAAACGGCTCGAGCTGAAGGTCGTCGCGATCGTCCACAAGCCGGGGTTCATCGCGTCGCAGGTGCAGACGGTCTACGTGCCGCTGCCGACGCTCCAGCGGTTCCTGCTCCCCGAGCGGCCCGAGCAGGTGAACCGCGTGATGATCGAGCTGCGCGACGGCACGGACATCGACATGTTCCTCGCGCGCTGGCGCGACAAGGTGAAAGCGACCGACCCGCTGCTGCGCCTCCGCGCCACGCGTGAACACCGAGACGATCTGGAAAAGAACCTCAAGACGATGCAACTGCTCAGCTACCTCGGCGGGGCGGTCTCGATGGTGGCGGCGACGTTCATCATCTTCAGCGCGCTGTCGATGGGGGTCACCGAGCGCCAGCGGACGCTGGCGCTGCTCCGCGCGATCGGGGCGGTGCGCGCGCAGGTCGGCTGGCTCGTCGTGATCGAAGGGCTGCTGCTGGCGGCGCTGGGCGTGGTCGTCGGCGTGCCGCTGGGGCTCCTGTGGGTGAAGA
>JBAUGM010000635.1:0-3189 GCA_049679725.1 Tepidisphaeraceae bacterium | reverse complement strand
CCCCGCAAGCGGGGCCGCTAAACGGGTCGACTATTGTTTTCCCTCGGTGATCATCGGGAAGTCGTCGGTGCGGAACGGGGATGCGGGGAGTCCGGCGCCGTTGTGTAGGTTGCACTCGGGGTTATCGGCCCACGCGTAGCGCACGGCGATCGGCTTCTCGACGCCCTTTGCGCTGACGATCACCACGTCGCCGTCGATCTTCGCGTCGGCCCAGACGAACTTCTTGTCTTCGCCGGCGATGGCGAACCCTTTCAGGTTGCCGTCCTTTGCGGTCAATCCGTCGGCATGTTGGAACTTGAGGCGCGCCTGGTTGCCCTCGACCTTCATCGAGGCGAAGGCGGGGCCAGAGTGGACGACGTCGTTCCTGCCGTACGCGATGCGCTCGGCAGCGAGGGCGAGGCGCTTGCCGACGTCGTGCTTGTTCTTCGGGTGGATGTCGTTGGCCTCGCCGATGTCGATGATGACGGCCTGGCCGGTGTTGGGGAGCTTCAGCGCCATCGACTGCGCCTCGCGCAGCTCGGCCCAGTCGCTGTCGGCGGGGTCGGCCTTGCGCTCCTTGAAGTTCGCCAGCTGCACCCAGATGAACGGGAAATCGCCCTGGCCCCACTGCTTCCGCCAGTCCGTGATCATCGCGGGGAACAGCGCGCGGTATTGCTCGGCGCGCCCGGCGTTGCTCTCGCCCTGGTACCAGATCGCGCCCTTGATCGCGTACGGGACCACCGGGTTGACCATGCCGTTGAAGATGTTGCTCGCCAGGTTCGAATCCGCCGCCCCCAGCGGCTCCTGCGGCTTTGTGGCGGGCCTGGCGCTCGCGTTGGCCGCGGCGTTCTTCTCCCACTCGGCAAACTTCTTCTCGTACGCCGCCATCGCCCTGGGGTGATCCTTCCCCGCCTGCTCCTTGCGATCCAAAAGCGGCTGAAAGGCCCGGTCAGAGCGCATCGCCTCGTCGCTCATGAATGATTCGACCGGCTTGCCGCCCCAGGCGTTGCTGATCAGCCCGACCGGCACCTTCTGGGCCTCGTGGATGCCGCGCCCGAAGTAGAACGCGACGGCGGAGAAGTTCACCAGCGCCTCGGGCGACGACACCTTCCACTCGCCGCGGACGACCTTCGTCGGCTCCGCCAGCGTGGTTTTCGGGAACGTGAACAGCCGAACGTTTGGCAGGTCGGCGCCGGCGCTGGTCAGCTCCTTGAGCTTCGCGCCGCTCGCGTCGCCGCGCGCCAGATGGGTGAATGTCCACTCCATGTTGGACTGCCCCGACGCGAGCCACACGTCGCCGATGAGCACGTCGTTGAGGACGAGCTTCTCCCCGCCCGCGTCGATCGTCATGGTGACCGCATTCCCGCCGGACGAGAGTTCCGGCAGCTTCGCGACGAAGTTCCCCTGCGCGTCCGCCGTCGCCCTGGCGGTCCTGCCGGCGACTTCGATGGTCACTTCTTGATTCGGGCTCACGGTGCCCCACACGGGCACGGCCATCCCGCGCTGCAGCACCATGTGGTCGGCGAACAGTGGCGGGAGCTTGATTTCCGCGAAGGCGGAGGACGCAACGAGGACGACGAGCAGTGCGACGAAGGACGTGGTTCGTTTCATGGCGGGCATTGTTTCGGAAGAGTCTTCAATCGACAAGCGAGATCGTTCGCGACACTTGACCTTCCGACCGAATTATATCATAATGGAATAATGCGCCTCGTTCGCCAGAATGCGCTGACCAGGCCTCTCGGAAAGCATCCTGATGCACGGACGTGGATCGCGCAATGGATTGCCGTTGTCGAAGACGCTGATTGGCATAGCATTCACGACGTTCGGATCGACTTCCCTTCGGCGGATGGCGTGAAGCTCGCCAGCAAGCTTGTGGTGACCGTGTTCAACGTCAGGGGTAACGAGTATCGGTTGCTTACGTACGTCGATTACCCGGCCCAGTTTGTCCAGGTGCTCGAGCTGATGACTCACGCGGAGTACGACAAGGATCAATGGAAACGGAGGTACTAAACCATGCCCACCACCTCAAGGAAAACGAGCGGCGACACGTACTTCGACCTTGTGCGCAGCTTCCCGCTCCGCCGGATTACATCGGCGCCGGAGCATGCGAAGGCAAACAAGATTGTCCGCGATCTTTCGGGCAAGGCCGACCGAGGGACGCGCGATTACGTCGATGTGCTCGTCGACCTGATCGTCGATTACGAAAAGCGGGCTGGGTTCGCGATTGACACGAGCTATATCACCGCGGCGGATCTTGTCCGCCACAAGATCGAGGAGCGCGGCATGTCAGTCAGTGCGCTGGCGAAGCAGATCGGCATGGCACAGTCGAACCTCTCCGAAATGCTGAACGGCAACCGCGACTGGAGCAAGAGCGCGATTCGATCGCTCTCCAAGCTGCTGAATATTCGCGCGGAGCGATTCCTCGCGTGATTCTGTTCACGTCGCCTGTGCAAACGCCTTCGCGAACGCCGCGAACCCTGCCGCCTGCTTGGCGAGGCGGTCGTTGATCGACGGGTCGATGACATTGCCGTCGGGGTCGAGCTTCTGGCCCACGGCGGGGATGAACACGCGATCCGGGTAGAGGTGGGCGTTGCGGTAGCCGAAGATCTGCTGCAACTGCTCGACCGGGCGCAGCCCGCCCCAGATGCCGTTGGCTTCGCCGACGAAGCAGACGGGCTTGCGCTCGAAGCTTTCAGGGAACTTCAGCATGTCGATGAAGTACTTCAGCACGCCTGGGAACGAGCCGTTGTATTCAGGCGTGACGATGTGCAGCCCGCGCGCGGCGAGCACGCGCTGCTGGAGCTCCACCATCTTCGGCGGTTTCTTCGCGTAGGAGGAAGCGTCGAAGATCTCCGGCGTCAGTTCCGCCAGCGATAACAGCTCGCACGGCGCGCCGATCGCGTGGTAGTGACCTTCGATGACCCGCGCGAGGCGCAGCGCGTTGCTGCCCGGCCGGTTCGTGCCGCTGATGACCAGGATCGGACCCGTTTCCATTGTGAATCTCCACTACGCGTTGCGCGCCATCCTTGCCGCTCTCGTCCTGAAGGTACTCCGAAGGATCTGGATCTTCGAGGACACTGCTCGAGCCCGAGATCCTTCGTGGTCTCGACGGGAGAGCCCGTGGTCCGGACGGATTCACCGCCGACGATATCCCTGCGGCGGGGTCTGGCAGCTCATTGGCCGCGTTTTGGTCGGCGGACGTCCCGCGGG
>JBAUGM010000634.1:0-1730 GCA_049679725.1 Tepidisphaeraceae bacterium | reverse complement strand
GAACGGCGCGCGATGCGGATCCCATTCCGTTCTTCGCGATTGTCTTCGCGCATTCGCGCCCTTCGCGGTTGCCTTTTTTCGTCCCTCGTGGGTGTGGCGCACCCACGTGAGGACTCAGGATGACGCGGCGCGCGCGCACGCTATTCGTCCTTTTCCTCGTGGTCCTGGATCTTCCCGCCAAAGATCGCCGTTCCCACCCGCACCATCGTCGAGCCTTCCTCGATCGCCAGCTCGAAGTCGTTGCTCATCCCCATGCTCAGGTGCTTGAACCCCGCGCCGCCGATCTTGTGCCACTTCATCTCATCGAAAATCTCGCGCGTGCGCGCGAAGACGTGGCGGGTTTCCTTCTCCGTCCCCTCGAGCGGGCCCATCGTCATCAGGCCGATGAGCTGCAGGTGCGGCATCGTGTCGATCTGCTCGGCCAGGTGCACCGACGCGCCGACGGCCACGCCTGACTTGCTCGACTCCTCGCTCGCGTTCACCTGCATCAACACGGGAAGCTTACGATTCGCCTTCGTCAGCTGCACTTCCAGCTCTTCGGCCAAACGCAGGCTGTCGACGCTATGAATCAGGCTGATCAGCGGCAGGACGGGCTTGATCTTGTTGCGCTGGAGGTGCCCGATCATATGCCAGCGGAGCTTGGGCGCAATGGCGGCGTCCCCCTGCGTCTGGCGGCGGGCGAAGAACTCGTTGATCTGCGCCGCCCGCTGGGTGAGGACCTGGACGCGACTTTCGCCCAGGTCGCCGACGCCCAGGCCGATGATCTCGCGGATCTGCTCGGGGGCGGCCGTCTTCGTGACGGCGACGAGCGTCACCTCCGCCGGTTCCCGCTTGACCTTGGCGCAGGCGGCGGCGATGCGCTCCTTCACCTCGTCCAGTCGCTCCGCCAATGGGCTACGTTTCGCCAACTCCGACTCCTTCCGGTACGTGGGTCGGCATTATAAGGGCGATCGCGCGCGGGGTGTAGGTTGAGGCGAAGAAGAGTAGGAGCCACGGAGGACACAGAGGACACAGAGAGAAGAACTGGTTCTGGTTCCTGCATTTCTCTGTGTCCTCTGTGTTCTCTGTGGCTCCACATGCTTTCCGCACGTATCGTGATAACGATGCCGTCTCTCGACTTACGCTTCCGCGCCGCGATCGAGCGCTTCGACGCCGCCAACGCGCGCGATCCCAACGTGACGGTGGTCGACGGTCAGCCGCAACCGAAGGAACTCGTCTACGCCACGCGGATGACCGATTGGCTCGATCGACTCGAACCGGGCGCGTCCGAAGCCGTGCAGTTGGCGGCACGAAGCCAGCACCTCATGCGCTGGTCGATTCCGCGCAACGCCTACCCGATGGATCGACCCGGCTACCTGAAATGGCGGACGACGCTGTACGACTTTCACGCGGAGAAGGCGGGGGAGATCCTGCGCGAGGTGGGCTATGACGACACCACGATCGCGCGCGTCCAGTCGCTCGTGCGCAAGGAGAAGATCAAGACCGACCCGCAGATGCAGCTCCTGGAGGACGTGATCTGCCTCGTCTTCCTGGAAAACTACTTCGCCGAATTTGCGGCCGACCACGATGAGGAGAAGCTGATCCGCATTCTGCGGCGAACATGGGCGAAGATGTCCCCGCGCGGGCATGCGGCGGCGCTGGGGTTGGAACTGCCGGCGCGGGAGCGAGGGTTGATCGAGCGGGCGCTCGCGCGATAGGGCTCCAACCGTCATCCCGAGGGAGCTTTAGCG
>JBAUGM010000633.1:0-5966 GCA_049679725.1 Tepidisphaeraceae bacterium | reverse complement strand
AATGCCGCCCCCGCCAACGGCGTCCTCCCCTTCCGCGGCGCCGCGATGCAGATCCAGCGCGTCGACTGGACCGACCAGTACAAGGCCAGCATCGACGAGATCGCCGCCGCCGGGTTCGACACCGTCTCGCTCGTCGTCGACACGCGCCAGGAGAACGGCACGAGCAACCGCATCTACCTCGACATGCGGATGACCCCCAGCCCCGAGATGCTCGGCGGCATCATCGACCACGCCAAATCCAAGGGCCTGCGCGTCGTGCTCATGCCGATCGTCCTGCTCGACAACCCCGTCGGCAACGAGTGGCGCGGGGTCATCGCGCCCAAGGGCGAGGGAGGCGGGTGGGACGAGTGGTTCGACAGCTACCGCAACATGATCACCCACTTCGCCTGGATCGCCGAGGGACACAAGGCGGACGTGCTGGTCATCGGCTCGGAACTCGTGAGCACCGAGAACAAGCCCGAGCAGTGGACGCGCACGATCAAGGCGGTCCGCAAGGTCTTCAGCGGGATGCTGACTTACTCGTCGAACTGGGATCACTACACATCCGTCCCGTTCTGGGACCAGCTCGACCTCATCGCGATGAACAGCTACTGGAAGCTGGGCGACAACCACAACGTGAAGGTCGAGGAGATCGAGCGGCGGTGGAAGGACATCCAAAAGGACCTGCTCACCTTCCAACGCGAGGTCCGCAAGCCGCTGCTGTTCCTGGAAGTCGGCTGGTGCAGCCTGGCCAACGCGGCGCACGAGCCGTGGGACTACACGCAGACGAGCGAACCGCTCGACCTGGAGCTCCAGCGCAAGCTGTACGAAGGGTTCTTCCGCAGTTGGCACGGCAACCCACAGTTCGGCGGGTTCATGATCTGGGAATGGACCCCCGGCGAAGCCGGCCCGAATGACAAGGGCTACACGCCCGAAGGCAAACCGGCCGAGGGGGTGTTGCGTGAATGGCTGGCGAAACCGCGGTGGGAAGTGAAGTAATCCGTGGGTCCGCGTGGCGCCGCCGGTGACACGTCATCCCGATGGGAGCCTTGGCGACCTGAGGGATCTCGATCGTCGAGAGCGACCTTCGAGCCCGAGATTCCTCGGGTCGCAAAACTCCCCTCGGAATGACGTCCAAGCCTCTGACGTGCCAGCGCTGATTCGCATTCGTCAACTCTGCCGATATACTTCCAACGACCATGCACGCCCCATCCGACAGGCAGGCCGACGTCAATATCGGGGCGCGGTGACACTCGCGGCTTCGCGCCGCCGGTCCCGCGCCTGCCCCGCCTTTCGTTGATTCTGGTCCACGCATCTTTAAGTTACGCGACTCACGCAAACACACAGGAGACTGCCGCAGGCGCGCTGTCCACGCGAGATGCGGCATTTCGCACCATGGCAGAAGCGATCCAGACCCGTTACCGCACCCACACCGCGGGCCAGCTCCGCATGTCCGACGTCGGCAAGGAAGTGAAGCTCGCCGGCTGGGTGAACGTCTACCGCGACTTCGGCAAGCTCGTCTTCATCGACCTGCGCGACCGCGACGGCCTCACGCAGCTCGTGTTCGACGTCGACCTGTGCGGCCAGGCCACGCATGACCTTGCGCGCTCGTTGCGGTCGGAATGGGTCATCAGCGCCACCGGCGTCGTCACGCCGCGCGGCGAAGGGCTCACGAACCCGAAGCTCGCGACGGGCGAGGTTGAGGTGCGCGTGAAGTCGCTCGAAGTGCTCAGCAGCTCCCCTCACCCGCCGTTCGTGCCGGACGAGGCCGATTCGGTGAACGAGGAGAAGCGGCTGAACTACCGCTACCTCGACCTGCGCCGCCCGCAGATGAGCGAGACGCTGCGCACGCGCCACCGCGTCGCCAAGATCATGCGCGACGAGCTGGGCGATCAGGGATTCTGGGAGATCGAAACGCCGTTCCTCACCAAGAGCACGCCCGAGGGGAGCCGCGACTTCATCGTCCCTGCCCGCCTCGTGCCCGGTTCGTTCTACGCGCTGCCGCAGTCGCCGCAGTTGTTCAAGCAGATCCTGATGGTGGGCGGCGTCGACAAGTACATGCAGATCGTCCGCTGCTTCCGCGATGAAGACCCGCGCGCCGACCGCCAGGCCGAGTTCACGCAGCTCGACGTCGAGATGAGTTTCATCGACCGTGAGAACATCATCGCGGTCATGGAGCAGCTCCTGGGCCGCATCTGGAAGGAGATCCTCGGCGTTGAGGTGCCGAACCCGATCCCGCACATGGAGTACGACGAGGCCGTGAACAAGTACGGCTCCGACCGGCCCGACCTGCGCTTCGGGATGGAGCTGCACGACATCACCGGCCTCGCCCACACCACCGAGTTCGGCGTGTTCAAGAACGCGCCGATGGTGAAGGCGATCGTCGTCCCGGGCGGTGGGAAGATGACGCGCAAGGAGACCGATGCGCTCGCGGAATGGGCCAAGGGCTTCGGGGCCAAGGGTCTGGCGATCACGAAGGTGTTCAACCTCGAGCAGGCGGTAGCGGATAAGCTCATCCCGTCCGTCGAAGAGGCGCAGAAGACGGGCGCCTTCTCCGCCGGCAACGGGCTGCACCTGTACACCGGTGTCGGGAAGTTCCTGGCGCCGATTGCGCAGGACATCGTCTCCCGCAGCGGCGCGAAGCACGGTGACCTCCTCGCCTTCGCCGCCGACAAGCCCGCCATCGTCCACAAGGTCCTCGGCGAGCTGCGCCTCAAGATGGCGCGCGACCTGAAGATCGAGCCAACCACCGCGTGGGCCTGGGTCTGGATCGTGAACTTCCCCCTGCTCGACTGGGACGCGGAGGCGAAGAAGTGGAACGCGGTGCACCACCCATTCACGTCGCCGCTGGACCAGGACATTCCCAAGCTGTCCGGGCTGAACGAGGCCGTTCTGCCGACGCTCAAGAGCAAGGCGTACGACATCGTGCTGAACGGCTACGAGCTGGGCGGCGGATCGATCCGTATCCACCGGATGGACCTGCAGCAGCAGATGTTCTCAATCCTTGGCGTGGACGAGGCGCAGCAGAAGTCGCGCTTCGGCTTCCTGCTCGAAGCCCTCTCCTTCGGCGCTCCTCCCCATGGAGGAATCGCGCTCGGTTTGGACCGTGTGGTCATGCTGCTCCGCAACACCACGAACATCCGCGACGTCATCGCGTTCCCCAAGACGCAGAGCGGCGCGGACCTCATGTGCGGCTCACCGAGCCCGTTGGACGAGAAGCAGTTGAAAGACGCTCACGTGAAGGTCATCATGCCGCCGGTGAAGTCGCCGCACGTGTAGACGGCGGCGCATGCTTGGCGCGGGTGGCAATGAACCTCGATCAACGGCTGTTGAGTCAATCGAGGGTGATCGCGCGGGGCCGCGGCATTCGCGAGGTACGCAGGCTCGTTCGCGAACATGGTGGGCGCGCCGGAACGTGGGCGAAGAAGAGCAGCCCGGTTATCATCATCCGCGGCCGCCGCGCGGAAGTGCATTGGTACGAGCATCCCGGCATCGGCCGCGTCGAGGAAAAAGAGAAGTTCCTCTCCCCATGAAGGTACGTCTGAAGAAAGCCTCCCGTCGTCACCCCGACCTCACCGCGGGCAATGTGTACCGCGTGATCGGGATCGAGGCGGACGACTACCGATTGCTGAACGACTTCGGGCGGCCGTACCTCTACCCGCCGGAATTGTTCGAGCTCGTTGACCCGAAACGCCCCCGCGAATGGCAAAGCGTCGTGGGCGAGGACGGTGAGGAGTACGCTTACCCGAAACTGTTCGGCAGGCCCGGATTCTTCGAAGACTACTTCGACAACGACGTCCGGGCGGTGCAGGCGCTTCACACCTACCTCGACCGGGCGCACCTGCCGAACCGACTAAAGCGCGCCGAATCCGCCTAACGCCACCTCCCCCGCAGAGGCAGACCCATGATCCGCACCAAAATCATCGCCACCATGGGCCCCGCCTGCGGCGACGTCGAGTCGCTCGTGCGGCTGTTCGAGGCCGGGGCGGACGTTTGCCGGCTGAACTTCTCGCACGGGACGCTCGAGCAGCACTCGACGATTCTGGAGAATATCCGCGAGGCCGCGAAGAGGGCGGACCATCCGATCGCCATCCTCGGCGATCTCGGTGGGCCGAAGATCCGGCTCGGGCAGGTCGCTGACGTCGACGGAACCGGCGGCATGCCGATCAAGGTCGGGGAAGAGTTGATCGTCCAGCGCGCGATACTCGTCGGCGCCGAGGGGCGCGTGAGCTCGACGTACGCCCATCTCGTCGACGATGTGAAGGTCGGCGACCGCGTTCTCATCGAAGATGGCATGCTCCGCTTCGTCTGCACCGACAAGAACTGCAACGAGCTGCGCTGCACCTGCACCGTGGGCGGCATCCTCAAGAGCGCCAAGGGCATCAACCTCCCGAACACGGCCGTCAATGTCCCTTCGATCACCGACCGCGACTGGGAGTGCGCCGACTGGGCGATCAAAAACAACCTCGATTACCTCGCCCTCTCCTTTGTCCGCAAGGCGGATGACCTCAACCTCCTCCGCGAGCACCTGCGCAACTGCAACGGCGACTGCCACCTGATCGCGAAGATCGAAAAAGCCGAGGCGCTGCGCGAGATCGACGCGATCATCGACGCCAGCGACGGGCTGATGGTCGCGCGCGGGGACCTGGGCGTCGAAATGGACGTGGCGCAGGTGCCGATCATCCAGAAGGACCTGATTCGCCGCTGCCAGAGCGCCGGCAGGCCGGTCATCGTCGCGACGCAGATGCTGCAGAGCATGATCGAGCAGGCATCGCCGACGCGCGCGGAGGTCAGCGACGTCGCCAACGCGATCTTCGACGGCACCGATGCGATCATGCTCAGCGGCGAGACGTCCGTCGGGCGCTTCCCGGTCGGGGCCGTCTACACGATGTCGCACATCGCCGAGGTCACCGAGCACTACATCAATGCCACGCCCGCCAACGCGAAAGAGCCGATGCTGAAGCTCAAGACGCTGCATCTCTCCGCGGCCGTTGCCAAAGGTGTCTGGCAGATCGTGCAGGACCTGAAGGTGAAGCTGGTCATCATCTGGAGTCAGACCGGCGCCACGGCGCGGATCTTCTCCAAGATTCGCTTCCCCGTGCCGATCGTCGCGCTCTCGAGCGACCCACGGGCGCTGCGCCGCATGACGCTGCACTATGGCGTGATCCCCCAGGAGATGTCGCCGCCGACGGAGATGTCGCGGCTCGTTCAGGAGGCCGATCAGTTGATGCAGGATCACAAGTACGCGGCCGCGGGCGACCGGGTGGTCATCGTCGCCGGTTCGTCGCTCGGGTCGCCGGGGATGATGAATGGCGTGGTGATCCACACGATCGGCGACCGCTGGGCGGCAACGCCCGGGGGCGCGGATCGGCTCAGCGTCGAGATGGAGGCGCTGTGATCGACCGGCTGATCGTTGCGACGCTCACGATGGCGCTGCTCAGCGGGTGCACGAGTCATTCGCGCCAGAGCGCCACCCTACCGACTTCTCAACCCACGACTGCGCCTGCGGCCGCTGAGAACATCGTCACCGCGACGGACTTCGATCGCCTCTGGGAAGCCAGCGCGAACGTCGCCCGCGACCGGATGTTCACCATCGACCGCTCGGACTACCGCGGCGGGGTCCTGACGACCGAGCCGCTTGTTTCCGCGCAGTTTTTCGAGCCCTGGCGGCGCGACGCGATCACCTCCGACGCGGTCGCGGAAAGCTCGCTGGCGACCATCCGGCGAACGATCCGGTTCGAGTTCGCACGGAACGACAATGGAACGTTCACCGTCGTCCCGCGCGTTTTGGTCGAGCGCTACGCCGCCACCGAACGCCGCATCACCGCCGCGATGCTGTACCGCGCGGCGTTCAAGAAGACGACCGCCACCGGGACACGGGAATCCGACCGCGGGATCGAGCTGCCGGCGCGCTACTGGTACAAGGTCGGCAATGACCCCGTGCTGGAGAAGGACCTCTCCGAATCGATCCGGCGTCGGGTCTGAAG
>JBAUGM010000632.1:0-3644 GCA_049679725.1 Tepidisphaeraceae bacterium | reverse complement strand
CCCTTCGACTGCGCTCAGGATCCAAGACAAGCGGCGCAGGAAGGCGAGTTTACTTCAGCACGTCATCGAGCATGCGATCGACCGCGGCGTTCATCTTCGCGTCGTCCTCGTACGTCCCCGCCTCGATCTGCGCCTTGATGGCGGCGACCTTCTCGGTTCGCACGTCGTTGTCCTTCAGCGCCTTCAGCAGGTGCGACATGCCCGAAAGCTCGACCTTGTCCGTCGCCCCCATCTGTTTCGACGCATCGGCGGGGACAGACTTGTGGATCGGGTTGGCGACGATCTTCTGAACCGGCGAGTTGCTTCCGACCCCGTTGATTCCGCTCATGAAACACCTTCCGGGCAAAACCTCTCTCTGCCAGCCAGGCGACTCCATCGCCTTGAGCCAGTCGACACGAGTGCTATCGACGCAGATTCAGGCGAATCTTGAAGGGGTGGAGCCGGGCGATGATTCGATATAACTATTTTTGAAAACATCACTTAAGACGATCCACAACGACCGTCCGGCAAAAGATTCCCGACAATCCCGCACTTTTCGCGACCGGTCAAACACCCTATTTTACCAAACCTTCCCAATTTCCGGGACCCTGCCCGGCTTCAACTTTGCGCCGGCCGGTCTTATGGGACGGCCCACTTATGGGACGGGGAAAACCTGGCGCGAGCGGATGAGTCGATGGGTCGCGCGAAAGGTCATCGCAATCCGGTGAGCGCGACGCCGACAACCGCGCGCATCATCTTCGAACCGCCCGTCGCCGCGAAGTCGGTGAAGTCCCCGAAACTCAGCGCGGCCGAGAGGAACACGAAGCCGAAGATGAGAACCTCGAGCACGATCAGGATCATGCCGACGTAGTGCATCGCCTTGCGCTCGGGCGAGATGTTGCGATTCGGTTCGGTCATGGAGCCGGTCCTAGCGGATCACGCTCTTTCCCATCAGGATCGCCTCGGCGATGCGGGTTGTCATCTGCTTGTTGCGGTAGATGAGGGTCATGAGGAAGCGCAGGTTCTGCTGCGGGCCGCGGAGGTAATCGCCGAGCGTTGCGCCCCACTTCTGTTGGTACGGCTGGAGCGCATCCTGGAGGTGCGGCTCCTTCAGCGCCTTCTTGAGCACGTCGACAGCGAAAAGCGCGGACCAGCAGTTGGGGTAGATGTCTTCGGCGCACGCGGAGTAGAACCCGCCCGCGGGCCCGATGAGCAACGCGCGGTTGGCGACGCCTTCGCGCTGCAGCGCCCCCGCCATCGGCAAATCGATCGACTGCGCGTCGTCCGCCGGGACGTCCGCCGTCTTGAGGCAACCGTGGCGGTGCAGCACGGTCGCCCAGTGGCGCAAGAGCGCCTTGGCGTCGATTCCGTTCGTGCCGCCGACGGGTTGCTCGACGGCGATCTGCACTTCGCCGTCGCCGGGCAGGAGCCATCCCCACGTGAGTTGGCCGCGCAGATCGAGCGACATCGGCATCGTCGGCTTGGCCGCGACGTCCGCCCATTTCGCGCCTTTGAGTCGAAGGAACGTGTACCGCCGAAGCACGTCGGCCGGCCACGACTCGGGGAGCCCGAGCACGCGACGCGACGGCTCGCCGATCGCCCCGGCAAGCACCACCGCGGCGCAGCGCGTCTTCTCGGCGCCGAGCATCGCGTCCAGGCCCGACTCGTCCGCGCGCGTTACCTCGACGATCTTCGGTTTCACGCACCGCGCCCCCTCGGCCGTCGCGATCTTCTCCAGGGCGCTGCGCACGTCACGGTAAGACGCGACGTAGGCGGAAGCCGACTTGTCCCGGTGCGGCTCGCTCGCCAGGTTCTGCTCGTCGCCGAGAAACTGCACGCCCCACACCGCCGTGAGTTTCAGTCGCTTGCGCAGCGGCGCGAGCAGCGGGTGGAGGTCGAAGAAGTCGGGGTTGATCGTGACGAGCCGATCGGGTGGGTGTTCGTGCGGGAGCGTCGCATGGACGACGGCGAACGCGCCCTTTTGCCGCAGCAGCGCCGCGGCAAAGTACGCCGAGGGGTGTTCCCCCATGACGACGACATCCGGCTCAGGCGACGATTTGGGCATGCGTCGTTTACCGATGCTAACCGTTCATCCTGCCGACGTGAACCCGGATTGACGGACAGCGTGCCCAGCAACTGGCACGGCCGTTGCTCGATAGCAGGGCAACTTATCTGCCCTGACGGGCAAGGAGATAGCCATGAGGACTTTCTTGTTCACATTGCTCGTGCTCGGCGTCAGCAGCGTCGCCTTGATCGGCTGCAAAGCTGAAGGCGAAGGGGACAACGACGTCCACACGAGCGTGCCGGCCGCACGCTAGGTTGAGCGCTCTTACAACGGGCCGCGCTCCGGGTTGAGCCACGGCAGCCCGTGCCTCTCGCACGGGGCGCGCGTTGACACTCGAGTCGACCCTCGGCCTTCTTGCCCTCGGGCCCCTGCGGATTGCTTCCGCAAGGGCCCGAGGTTTTTCCGGGACCAGGAATGACCATTGACCAAGTACTCGATGCTTTCCCGCCTTGGTCATTGCGGCTTTCACCTGTTACCTTCCCGCCCATGCTCCATTGGCCGCGCGCGGTGTTGTTCGATTTCGACGGCGTGATCGTCAACAGCGAGCCGCTGCACTTCCTCGCATTTCAGGAAGTGCTCAAGGGCGAGCACATCGATCTTTCCGAAGACGAGTATTATCGCGAGCTGATCGGCTTCGACGACAAGAACGCGATCCGCCACGTCTTCGCGAAGCACGAGCGTCCGCTGGAGCCGAAGACTTTCCTGCGCGTGATGACGAGGAAGACGGAAGGGATGATGGAGCTCATCCGCCGCAAGCCCCCGCACGCGTTGCCGGGCGTCGAGGAGTTTGTGCGCGGCTTGTGGCGGAACTATCCGCTGGCCGTGTGCTCCGGCGCGGTGCGCGAGGAGATCGAGGCGATGCTCGAAGGCGTCAGCCTCCGCGACTGCTTCGGCACGATCGTCGCGGCCGAGGACGTGACCAACGGCAAGCCGGATCCGGAAGGATACTTGTTGACGACGCGCCTCGTGTCCGAAAAGATCAAGCTGAGCCAGCCGCTGAAGCCGTCGGATTGCCTGATCGTCGAGGATGCGCCGCCGGTGATACAGTCGGTGAAGAAGGAAGGGTTCCCGACGCTGGCCGTCGCGACGAGTTATCCGTCGTCGCGCCTCGGTGATGCGGACTGGGTGGTCGAGTCCCTTCGGCCGGATGAAGTGAAACGGAAGATCCCGGAATTGAACCTGGGCGTGTGATGCGCACACGCCGGAAAGCGCGCAAACGATGCGAAGTGTCATGCTCGCTGTGTCGCTGGTGCTGTTGACGACGTGCAGCCTCGCGCGCGCTGCTGACGCGCCCCACGCCGCGCCGCACGGTACGGTCGCGACGACGCCGTCGTCGTCTCATGCCCAAACGCCGGCGCACGTTGCCTCCCGACGTCCGGTCATCGATGCGCACGCGGCGCCGTGGGCCGGCGCGACGATCATCCTGATCCTCGGCATGTTCCTCGCCGCGGCGATCGTTGGGCCTGTGGTGCGGTATCACGCGCCGGAAGAAGCGCCCGAGCCGTCGTCGCATGATGACCACGGGCATGATGCGCACGCAGCGCACGGGCATCACTAGATGAACGGCGGGACGATCCCCGTTTAGCGGCCCCGCTTGCGG
>JBAUGM010000631.1:0-7662 GCA_049679725.1 Tepidisphaeraceae bacterium | reverse complement strand
AGCACTGGCAACACCTGCGGACCAGCAACCCGATCGAGAGCACGTTCGCGACGGTGCGCCTGCGGACGTATCGCACGAAAGGACCGGGGTCGCGCGAGGCGGGGTTGGCGATGGCCTTCAAGCTGGCAAGGAAAGCCGAATCACGCTGGCGGAAACTGAACGGCAGCGCCAAGCTGCAGGACCTGATCGACGGCGTCGTGTTCGTCGACGGAGAACGAATCGCCGCTTAAGCTGTCGCCGCCGTCCAGGGCCGCGGAGAATACGCGACCGGCTGATCCAGTCGCGTCCGGCGGCGGTCGTGCAGCGAGCACTTGGAAGCCTGCTCAACGATGCTGCTCACCGGCCAGCCCCCTGCGAGCGGGTCCAACGTCGCGCGGAACTTCGCGCAGCTGTCGGCGGTGAGCCAGGCGCGAGCGCAGGCGTTCTCCAACATCCGAGTTAGCGTCGATCCGGCAACGGTGGGAACGATCGGGGGGAACCTGAGGCTCCGATACGCCAATCCGAGCCAAAACTACAATCAGGGGACCTCTGCCGATCTGACCCTGAACGGACGGCTCCTTCAAGGGTATGGGCCGAGTTGCGTTCAATCGACAAACTCATTACGGCACCACGCCGCCGCAGCCCAGCGTAGACTAATGGGCGGATCTCCAGATCATTCGCCATGGTTGGTTAAGCGCTACTACGAAGGAGATAGTGCGGTGCGCGAGCTGCCCGGCTTCTTACAGACATCATTCCAGCGTCGCCTCATCGCGGCATTGAAGGAAGATCGGATTCGGCCGCACCGCGTTGATCGCGCGCGTCTGCGATCACGCATGCCGTCGCGCACGCCTTGCACCTGGCGGCGCGCGACGCGGGTGGCGGGTGGCGGCTGGATCACTTGGTCCAGTCGAAACCGATCGTCATCAGTCGCGCTTCGCGCGCGATCAGGCGGGCATAGGCGCGGGGGGCCTGGTCCGGGGTCGCCCACTCGGTTACCAGGGCGTCGGCGTCCACGCGGCCGGAGGCGATCAGCTCCACCGCGGTGCGCTGGTCGCTCGCCGCGGTGAACAGGGCCTGCGAATCGGCGCGGAGGTGGCTGTGCGCCCCGATGATCGTCAACCCCTTCTTGTGCACGTCGTTGTAGAAATCCACCGACTCGGTCACCCCGCGGGTGCTGCCTAACAGCACCACACGGCCCAGGCGACGGACGGCGGCGAACGCGGTGTTCACGGCGTTCGCGACGCCCGTCGCCTCGATGACCAAGTCGAACCCGCCGTCGCGCACGCGCTGCGGGCCGGATTGTTTCGCGCGGTCGATGTCGGCGGCGCACGCGTCGGCGGCGAGGCAGGCCTGCCGGCGCCAATCGACGGGATCGACGCCCGCGACGAACGTCGTCCCGGCCGCCCGGGCGAGCTGCGCCGCGAGATTGCCGATGATCCCCAGCCCCAGCACGAGGACCGTCTCGCCGAGTTCCACGCGGCCTTTACGCACGCCCTGCAGCGCGATCGACACGAGGTGCCATGCCGCGAAGCGTCGCGGCTCGGCGCTGGCGGGCAGGTGCACGCATTCGCTGGCGTTCAAGACCGCGTGCGACGCGTGCGCCAACGACCCCGCCACGCGATCGCCGGGTTTGAAATCCTTCCCCGCCGTCGCGCCCGCGTGCTCCACCACACCCACGCCGGTGTATCCGGGATGGACCGGATACATCCGCGGCGTGTTCGGCAAGCCGTGCAGAAACGCCAACTCCGTGCCGGGGGAGATCACGCTGTGCTCGGCCCGGACCAGGAGCTGCCCCGCGTCGGTCGGCGGCTCGAGCCGCGCGTCTTGAATCGTCGCTTCTCCCTGCCGAGTGAACACGATGTGCCGGATGTGCATGCGGCCGAATCTACTCGCTGCTGGGCGGGCAATTCCATTGAAAAAGCGTACCCGGACGAGCGCGCGTTGCTACATCATAGATGAATACAAAATCAGTAGTTCTGAAGAATTTATTTGGATGCAGGCCGAATCGCAGTTAGGTTTACGGGCATCGGTGATGAGTTATCCACTTCCGGTTCTAGCGAGAGGGTGAGAATGATCCGTCTGCTTTCTGCCGGGGCACCAGTTGCACACGTTGCTTCACGACCGGCGCTGCTCTGCGCTGCCGCTGCGGCATGTGCGATGATGAGTGGGGGTACCAGCTATGCTGACACGCTGACTTGGGACGGCGGCGGCGCCGACCAGTTCTTCGCAACGGCGGACAACTGGAATCTCAATCAAGCGCCGACATCCGCTGACGACGTGTTCTTCCCCGCACAGGCGAGCGCCCCGACGATGACTCCCCTTTGGGAGGCCGCCGACTCGGTCCTGAGCATCTCCGTCGATAACAGCGGCGGCTTCGTCTGGCAACTGCCCCGCAACGGCAGCACCAGTCTACGCACCGTCGCCATCGGCAGCGGCGGCCTCACGATCACCGGCGGCGGGACGACGACGTGGGGCGCGCAAACGGCGACCGTCGCCGCTCCTCAGACCTGGAACATCGGGGCCGGGACGACGCTTCAGTTCCTGCCCGCCACGGCGCTCGGCGCCAGCGCCAGCAAGATCACCAAGACCGGTGACGGCACGGTCCAGTTCGGCAACAGCGCCGGCACCGCCTTCACCGGCGGGTGGGACATCACCGCCGGCATGCTCACCAACGGCTCGGCAACGACCAACCCCTACGGCACCGGTGCGACCACCGTGTCCGGCACGGGTGTGCTAAACCTCAACATCACCGGTGCCGGCAACGTGTCGGGTGGGGCGCTCACACTGGCCAACGGCGGGACCCTCTCGGGCAACACCGGGACGCTCATCACGGGTGATACCGGGGTTCCGAACATCGCCGCTCCCATTGGCGTGGACACGGCGGCGAACACCAGTGCAATCATCAAGGCGACGCAAGCCGGTGCGAACTTCCGGCTCGCCGCGGGCTTTACGGGGGGAACGAGCCATGCCGACAGCGTCATTCGCGTCCAGGGCCCGGGCCAGGTTCACCTGATGAATGGCAACACCGGTGCCAACGCGTTCCTTGGGACGTGGAAGGTTGAGACAGGCGCCACGCTTCGCGCAGAGGTGACAAGCTCCCTGGGCGTGCGCAACAACAACACCCCCAGCCGCGCGGAATTGAACGGCGGCACCATGCTCTGGGCAGGCACCGGCAGCGGGAGCACCGCTGCGACGTTTACCAATCCGATCCTGGTGACCGGCGATTCGACGATGTCGATGGACAAGACCGGCGCCGCGGGCACGGCGTCTGGCACCGGGAACGCGCGCACGCTCGGTCCGATCACGATCGGCGCCAACCAACTCACGGTGAACGTGACCTCCAAGATCACCGGCGCCTCTACGGGGACCACCGTCCGCATGGGCGGCAGCACGGTCACGCTCACGGGTGACGCGACGTTCAATGTCATCAAGCCCACCGGCTTTGACCTGACCTTCAACGCCGCCAGCATTTCCGATGGCGGCAGCGGATCGGGTTACACCAAGACCGGCACCGGCTGGATGACCGTCTCCAGCGCCAGCACCTACAGCGGCCCGACTAGCGTCCTGGGCGGCACGCTGTTCCTGAACAATACCGGCGCGCTGGGCCAGACGTCGGCCCTGCACGTCGAAGCCGGCGCGACCGCGAACCTCGTTGCGGGCGCCTGGACAAGCAAGGCCGACCTCAGCGGTTCCGGCACGATCATCGTCGGCGGCGCCGGGCTCACGGCGCAGGGCTCGGACGTCTCCCCCGGTTCCAGCGCCGGCATCCTGAGCGTCACCGGCAACCTGGCCCTGGCCCTTGACGGCGCCGAGCAATCGCTGTTGACCATCGAAGTGGACGGCGGCGGCGCGGTCGCCGGCACCGACTATGATCGGTTAGCGGTCAGCGGAACGCTGAGCGGGCTGGCGAACACGAATCTGTTCGTCGATATCTCCAACCTGCTCGCCCAGGGCGACCTGGCGGGTGACGTGTTGACCATCGCGACCTCCAGCAGCAACTTCACCGGCCTGTCCTTCAACAGCGTGATCTTCTCCGCCGGCGCGATGGGCCAGATTCACTACAACAACGGCAGCATCACGATCGACAACGTCCTCGTCCCCGAGCCCGCGGCCGCCATGTCGATGGTGATGGCGGCGGGGATGTGGATGATGCGTCGCCACCGGAGGGAGAGCTGCCAGAGCTAAATTGAGCCGTCGCCTGTTCCGCCCGTGGCGCCGTGCCCCAGTGAAGGGGCGGTTGCGGACGGCGTGTTGTGGGAGTCACATCATGAGCACCTCCGCATTCCGCGCGGCCCCAGTGAGCAAGCGGGAACGCGCAGCGTTCACGCTGATCGAGCTCCTGGTCGTGGTCGGCATCATCGCCGTGCTCGTCGCCCTGTTCCTCCCGGCCCTCCAGGGCGCGCGGGCGCAGGCGCAGACGGTGGCCTGCCAGAGCAACCTGCGGCAGATCCACACGGCCATGCAGATGTACGTCGGAGACAACAGAGGCTGGTATCCGGGACCCATCCTGACCTTTCCTCGCTTCACCACCGGCTTTCGCACTCCCACGTGGAACCACTTCCTGTTCCCCTACACGACCTGGAACGATTACCGGGCGCCGTCCAAGCGCTATCTCTCCTCGTCCCGGGTCTTTCTCTGCCCGACGCAGCACTTCGACTACAAGGATTCCGATGTCTCTGATCGCGGAAGCTACGGTTTGAATGAGAATCTGATCAGGAACAACCCGTCCAACGTGCTGCCCGTGCCGCAGTGGATTGCCATCCAGCAAGTGCCAGGAGCTCCGGATCCGTGGAACGAGTATTTCAACTTCTACAGATCCAAGAAGCCGGCGGAACTCTTCCTCATCGGCGACGTTCGCCGAGACAGCGCCATGGGCGCCGGCTTCGGCAGCCAGAATTACCGGATGCGCTGGTCTGGCGTGAATCAGACCATCGAGTTCCGCCATCATCGGCGCCGGATGAACATGCTCTTCCACGACGGTCATGTCGTCTCACTGGCGGCCAACGAGGTGCCGTTCGAGCCGACTTCGGGTCCGTCGTGCCGCCCGTGGTTCAACACTGGAGCCTGGTGACCTACCCGGCAGTCTTTAGCCGCCTTCGTTGTTTTTCGGAGTTTCTTCATGTTTTTCCTCACGCGGCTGCACGTCATGGCAGCCACCGTTCTTGTAGCAACACTGACCGTCTCAATCGCCGCCGCGGCGGGATCATCGGATCCGGCCAACGGCGCGTACGGCGAGTTCAACCAGTTCTGCCTCGACACCTTCGGCGGCAAGCATGAGCCGCTGACCTACGCGCTTCGCGGCGAGCAACTCAAGTTCCTCGACGACGGCGCCTGGCAGCACGTCTCCGAGGACTCGGCCGCCGTCGCGTTCGAAACCAACCTGCCTTCCTCGGCCCACGTCGAGTACGGCACCTCGACGCAATACGGAACCAAGAGCGAAGCGCAGGAGCGCCCGTTCTACATCCACGTTCATTACCTCAAGGACCTCAAGCCCGGGACGACGTATCACTACCGCTTCGTCGCCACCGATGAGCGCGGGAACAAGATCACATCGCCAGACCAAACGCTCACCGCCAGCAAGCCGGAGAAGGTCGTCTATCTGCCCGATGCTTCAGCGCCGCCTTACAAGCTCGACAAGGCGAACACGACGTACGTGCTCAAGAAGGACATCGTCGCGCCGGGCACGGCGCTGAGCGTGACCGCGCCAGGTGTCACCATCGACCTCAATGGGCACACCATCACCTATAACAACGAGAAGGCCGACAAGGACCCATCCGTTCAGAAGGATTTCGGGGCGCTGGCAACCGAGGGGGTGCAGGGCGTGCGCTGCGGGTACGCGACGCGCGGCTCGACGAAGCTATTCAACGGCACGATCCGCCAGGGACCGGGCGGCGGAGGGTACGGGTCGGTGCCCGTCCTGTTCCGCGGCGTCGAGATCGCCGGCGTCACCATCGACTACCACGGGTCCCAGGTCTCCGGCATCGACAACGAGTGCAAGGACGTCCACCACAACGTCATCATCGACCGCGGCGCTGAGCTGACCAACCGCCACCAGGGCGTGCAGGCGATCGGCGTCAGCGGCTCCGTCCATCACAACCTCATCAAGCGCGCCCGCCAGCGCGGCGTGAGCGCCGCCAGCGGCGCCAAGGTCAATCGCAACGAGATCTACGTCGACAGCTGCACGACCAACTCCTTCGGCGTCATGTTCTACAAGTCGCGCAAGTGCGAGGCGATCGAGAACCGAATCTTCGGCCGCGGGTACCTGGCCATCGGCATCGGAACCGTCTCCGAAGGCGTCGGCGACATCAGCGTCGCGCGCAACCTCATCCACATGCAGTCCCACACCCCCGACAAACGCTGGGCCGAGTACGGCGCGCAGTCGGGCGCGTATTGCGTCCGCGTGACCTGGGGCGGCGAGAACATCGAGTACGCCGACAACATCATGGTCAGCAAGGGTCGCGACGGCGGGATGGTCCGCGGCGTGTGGTTCTGCCCGACCCCGAAGATCACCAACGTCTCCTTCCGCCGCAACACCATCAAGGTGCTGGCGGAGAATGAGAAGTCGAACAAGTGGGGCGCGATCGTGATCTCCGGCGAGAACACGCCCGAAAGCCAGCCGGGGCTGTTCGAAGCGAACAGGATCATCTCCAACTTCTGCCACGTGCGGCTCGGCGAGGAGTACGGCACCGGCGTGAACGCGCGCTTCGTCGGCAACACCTTCGTCCGCGAAGGCGACTCGCCGGGCTATGCGACCGTGATTTGCGGCTTCGGCAAGTTCAACAACAACGGCAGCGTCTTTCTCGACAGCAAGTTCGAAGGCGGAGCGGCGCTCGACAAGGTCCGCTGGGAAGGCACCGGCCAGAACGGTTTCGCCTCCGGCCGGATCAACGGCGGGAACGACGTGATCGACAAGAAATACGCGCCGGGGAAGGGATGACAAGGTGATGGGGTGATGGGGTGATGGGGTGATCGGGTGAGCGTCTTTTCAACCCCCTCACCCCCTCACCCCCTCACCCCCTCATCTTGTCATCTTGTCATCTTTCCGCGGAAGAGGGAGAAGTTCATGGGTGTGCGATCGATGCGTATGACGGCAGTGGGGGCGGGCGCCCTGGCGCTGGCGGCGTTCACCGGCACTGCTCACGCGCAGTTCGCCGGGTGGCTCAACGAGATTGACTTTGACCTGCTCGCCAGCGAGTACGCCGCCGCGCAGGCCAACGGCTCCAACGTCCCCGTGACGATCGTCGAGTCCGGCGGCTATCCCAACACCGCCGACGGGCGTTTCGCCGGCAAGACGATGACCGCCCGGACCGGCACGCAGTCCGCCACGTCGCACGCGACAATCATCGGCGCGATGTTCTTCGGCAACACCACCGGCTTCTCCCAGCGCTCGGTCGCGCCGGCCATCCCGAACGTGGACATGTACACCACGTCGTGGGAAGGGGCCTTCTTTCTCTCCCCCGGCACCGTGCCGCCGCTGACTTCGCCCAACCTCAGCCGCGTCGCGTCACACGCGTACGGCAGCACCGGGACGCTCAACACGCTCACGCGGATGGACTGGGTCGTGCAGGCCGACGACTTCATCCAGGTCGTCGGCTCGCACTCGGTGAGCAACCACGGCAACGGCTTCAACTCCCTCGCCGTCGCCCCGACCGCCGGGATCAGCGGTGGCGCGCTCAGCGGCAC
>JBAUGM010000630.1:0-2389 GCA_049679725.1 Tepidisphaeraceae bacterium | reverse complement strand
TTGCTGCGCATCCGAAATGCGGGCGAACACAAGGTTCGCCCCTACTGGAGTGTCCACATGCGATCGCCCTGGGGCGAAACGCGTCTCGCGCAGCACCCGCTTCCCGATCCACGCCGATCGGTGGTACGATCCGCCGGAGTTTTCCGAGGGGCCTTATCCGATGAACACAACGGCGCGGGCGACGGCAGCGATCCTGGTGTTCGTGGTCGGCATCGTCGGCATCGCCGCGGCCCTCTTCTTCGTCTTCCGTGCGCCCGTGGCAAAGAAGGTCGAGCACGCGACGACCCGACCGACCACGACGACCGCCCCCGCAACGCAGCCGGTTGTTCAAGGCCCCCCTCGCACCTACGGCGAACTGCTGAAAGTCGCCTACCCGCAGATCGCGACGACGCAGCCGCTCGGGATCTCGCTCGACCTGTCCGACGCCGCCCACATCGTGTTGACCGACCCGGTTCACGTTTGTTCGCGCCTGGACCTGTGGATCACGCGCGACGACGCGGATCCCGCGGAGAGGGTGCTCGCCAAGGCGATCGACGAACAGACGCACCTCACGCGCGACCCCGTCCTGTTCGTTCACTGGGCCCCGGACGAGCGCGGCAAGTACCACCCGCGGCTCGTCTGCCGGCGCGATGGGGGCGGCGATGCGAGCACCGCGCCCGCCGGCGCTGACTTCGTCTCGCCGACGTCGCGCACGCCCATCCCGGGCAAGCACGTCTACCTCTGGCACCGCGCGTTCAGTTGGGGCGATCGGTTCGTCGTGCCGACGGAATCCGGCATCTCGATCCTCGCGCCGGGTGATCCGGTCACGGAGATCCATCATGAGTTCGCAACCGCCGAGTCGTCGAGCGATCCCTCCGCGCCCCCTGCCGAACCACAAGTGACGTTCGACGCCAAGGGGATCATCGCCTGGATGCCGTGGGACGCCGGCCGGCGCGGCAGCGCTGGCGCCGTGCGCTTCACCGACGGCCAATTCTCCCCGCTGAGCACCGCCGAAGGATGGCCGGAGAAACTCGTCCACGTCGTCCCACTCCTCGACGGCAGCGTGCTCCAGATCGTGCGCGGCGACGACGGGCGGATCCAGCCGAAGCTCACCGTCCTCAGCGCCCCGGTCGTCGACGAGCCCAAGGTGACCGCGCTCGTCGACCAACTCTCCGACCCCGATCCGGAAAAACGCCAGCAGGCGTACAACGAGCTCACGCGATACGGCTCGGGCATCTGGCCGCTGCTGGAAAAGCTGATGGACGACCAGCCGATCGCCGCGCAGGTCCGGCTGCAGCAACTGCTCGCCAACCGTCTCCGCCCCACGCTGGGCGGGATCACGCTGGTCGACGGCGAACTGACCACCGCCTCGCGCCTCCCCGACGGCGGCGTCGTCTTCTTCGCGCCCGCGGGCGTCTCCTTCCCGCGCGAGAACGCCGACCCGCAGATCGTCAAGCCCGCGTGGATCAGCGTTCGTCCGGGGAAGGCGATCGAGATCCTGCCCGAGAAACTTCTGAAGGACGCAGCTCCGCCGAAGCATCAGGTCTACGCGTTCGGCGAAGAGTGGGTCCTGTCGGACGATGAGAAGGGGCCGCAGCAGTTGCTCTACAACCACAAGACGGCGCTGCTGCGCGACAACGAAAAGGAGTTCGGCCGGCTCCACGCGATCGACCGGCGCGGGCGGTGGCTCTTCCGCAAGTCGGGTGAGCAGAATCGCGACTCGCGCGAGACGTTGATCCTCGACCCGACCTTCGCCGACCCCACGCCGCGCCTGCCGATCTGGCTCATGGAGATCCGCAACGGCACCGTCGGCTGGGACGAGAAGAACTGGCCCGTCATCAAGAGCGGCGGCGCGTGGGCGCTGCGCGAGCGCGGCTGGCAGGCGCTGGACGAGAAGAAGAAGGAGAGGATGCTGACCAACCTGCCGGCGAACGGTTCAGCCGGCGCGACGGATCAGCCGTTGCTCGTCGACGCCGACGGCAACCGATATTTCGACGGCGCCGCGCTCCTGCACGTCATCTCCAAGTCCGGCAAGCACACCGTCTGGCCGCTCTCCACCGCCGCCCGCGGCACACCGAGCGGCACGCTCCTGTGCGCCAAGGACGGCCGGCTGTTCCTCTTCAACCAGCCGGGCCGTGTCCTCCGGATCAAGCCGACGCCGGGCGCCGATCAGCCCTTCAAGCTCGAGGGCAGCTTCACGCACCGCGTCCCCACGAGCGAGCGCATCGCCCGCATCTGGATCGACGACGCCAACCGGATCTGCGTCGCGTACGACGATAATCGGTTGGCGATTCTGTTCCCCGAAGGGGTCATTCCCCCGCACATCGCAACGATGATTCCTGCAAATGAGTTGAGGTGATCGCGCGCATCCAGATCCCCGGGCTCCGCGCTGCGCGCTACGCCCCGGGGC
>JBAUGM010000629.1:0-4601 GCA_049679725.1 Tepidisphaeraceae bacterium | reverse complement strand
AACGGTTCCCCAGATCCTCCGACTGAAGAGCGTGCCCCTCCTTCCGAACATTCGGTTTGCACTCCGGTGATTACTGTTATATAGTTGTAATCACTTACCGTGTTCATCCGCGTCGAATCCACCTCCGGCGTCCCCATCACCAGGCAAATCGCCGAGCAGATCCGCACGCGCTGCGCCAGCCGGGCACTGCAACCGGGCGATCGGCTGCCCAGCGTCCGGCAGTTGGCGCAGGAGCTGGCCGTCAACCAGAACACGATCCTGCGCGTCTACGAACGACTCACCGCAGAGGGGCTGCTCGAGCGCCGCCATGGCGACGGCACGTACGTCGCCGAGCGGCTGCCCGGCGGACAGTTGAAGGCGGAGAAGACCCTGCTGCAGCAGGACGTGCGGCGGCTCGTCCGCCGAGCCGAGGCCATCGGCATCGAGCCGGACGAGTTGCACCAGCTCATCGATCAAGCCATCCGCGAAGTCGGCGACGAGCCGGCGTTCACGAAAGGGAGCAGTTCATGAACAGCGACGACATCCCCGCGCAGGACAATGACCCTTCAGCGGAGCCGGTCATCCAGATCCGCTCAGTTTCCAAGCGCTTCGGCAAGCGCGCGATCCTGCACGACCTGAACCTCACCGTCGCGCGCGGGCAGACCTTCGCCTTCCTCGGGCGAAACGGCGCGGGCAAGACGACGACGATCCGCATGCTCCTGGGCCTGCACACACCCGACGCGGGCACCGTCCGGGTGCTCGGCCTCGACCCGGCGAAAGACGCGATGGAGATCCGCCGGCGCGTCGGGTATCTCGCCGAGGACCAGCACATGTTCGGCTGGATGACCGTCGCGCAGATGATCTCGTTCACCGCGCCGTTCTACCCGACGTGGAACCACGACTGGGCGAGCCACCTCGCCAAGAAGTTCGAGCTGCCGATGAAGACGAAGGTGAAGCACCTGTCCAAAGGACAAGGGGTGCGCCTCGGACTCTTGCTGGCCCTGGCGCACCACCCGCGGCTGATCATCCTCGACGACCCGACGCTGGGCCTGGACCCCATCGTCCGCAAGGAGTTCCTCCGCGATCTCGTCGCCCACTTCCACGGCAGCGCGGTCACGATCTTCTTCAGCTCGCACCTGCTGTACGAGGTCGAGCCCGTCGCCGACTCCGTCGCCATCCTCGAGCGCGGGTCGATCGTGCGGCACTCGCCCACCGAGCAGCTCCGCGAAGCCGTCAAGCAGATCATCATGCCCGCGTTCGAGTACGACTCGATCGGCCCGCTGCCCGGCACGCTCGACGTGAAGCGTCGCGGAAACCAGGTCGCGATCGTCGTCGACGATATCGATCGCGCGGCGCGCGAAGTCGAGCGCACCGCCGCTACCTACGACGTCGTAGACCTGAACCTCGATGAGATCTTCGAAGCCTACGTCATCGGCAAGCGAGAGGAGGACGGCCATGTGGCAAGCCCTGGTCTGGAAAGAGTGGCATGAGCAGCGCTGGCGGCTGTGGTTCGGCGTCGCCCTGCTCGCGATGTACACGATCATCGGACTGCGCACGCGCATCATGCCCGATGAACAGATCATCGCCATGACGATCCTCCTCGGCGGGGGCATCTTCCCGCTGATGGCGGCGATGGGGCTGGTGGCGCCGGAGCGCGCCGACGGCACGATCGTTCGGCTACTCGCCCTGCCCGTGCCCACCTGGCACGTGCTGGCGGCGAAGGCGATCGTGGGGGTTGCGGTGTGCGCAGCGCCAGTGCTCGTCTCGGGGCTTCTGGCGGCGGTCATGGCGGGGGATCGTGAGATGGCGTGGTCTGAAATGGCCGAGATTTACGCGATGGCGCTGGGCACGACAATCTCGATGTTCACCTGGCTCACGGCAGCAGGCATCCGTCAGCCGAGCGAGGCGCGGGCGGGGCTGGCGGGTATCGGCGTGGTCGTGGCATGGATTCTGATGATGGTGCTCAGCTTGCTGCTTCCATTCCAGGTGGTTGAAGGATTCTCGCAAGTCGAATGGGTGGGCGCGTTCAGTCCGTTCGGCCTGATGGCGCTGATCGACGATATCGACCGCCCCGCACACACATACAGACCGGTCGTGATCGTGATCCAGATCAGCATGGTTGCGCTCGTCTGGCTGTGGGCGGCCCGTCGAATCGGCAAACCCGGGAAGGTGGCGGTGTGATGCGATCGACGATCTCTCTCATCTGGAAGGAGTACCGCGAACAGCGGTGGTTCCTGATTGCCGCCCTCGCGATCTTCTGCGGCTTCCCGCTGATCGAAGCGACGGCGCGCTACGTTCACCCGCCCACTGCCCACACGGGCACCGGAACGATCGTGGCGAAGCCGGAGTTCTACTCCGACTCCGCGGCCGGAATGGTCCTCGGCTGCGGGGCGCTGCTGGCGATCTTCGTCGCCATTGGTTCGACGACGCGCGACCTGCGCGACGAACTGCACGTCTTCTGGCGCTCGCGGCCGATCGGCGTGGCGCAGTGGCTGGGCACGAAGTACGCCGTCGGACTCGTTACCGTGCTGGCAGCCTGCACCTTGCCGTTGCTCATGCAGTTCTGGATGGTCGCCGACACCGGGCGCCATTGGAGCGTAGCGGAGGTCGGGAGCACCATCGGCATTCATAGCTTCGTGGTTCTCCTGGTCTTCAGCGTCGCGTTCCTGCTGGGCTGTCTCGTCCGCCACGCCACCCATTCCGCGCTGTTGGCGCTGGCGGCGGCGCTGGTGATCTACTTCCTGCCGGTCGTCGTGGGGCCGCTGGCTCCGCTGAGCGTGTTCAACCTGATGGATGAGGGGGCGTTCACGCTCGAGCGGAACATCACGCCCAACCCAGCGGGCTGGACGTTCTTCCTGCCCATCCCGGGCCGCTTCCGGGTCATCATTGAGCCGATCAAGTGGACGGTTTTCGCGGCGGCGATGCTCGGGGCGAGCATCGCCGCTGCCGCCCTCGCGCTCTTCGCCGTCCGCCGCGACTGGCGCCTCGCCGCCGACCGTCAGGCCATGCACTGGTCGCTGGGCGGCGTCGCGCTGCTGCTGTTCGGCGCCACCGCGTTCCAGCTCGGCTCGAACCTCAAGGTGAAGCAACAGTTCGACCTGCCCCTGCCGAGCCACACCATCGGCAACCTCAGCTTCGACGGCACGCGCGGCGTCGCGATGATCTACGAGGTCAACCCCAGGCAGTGGCACGAGCATAAGCACGTCAAGCTCTGCACGATCGAGATGACGGCGCAGGGGTTGCGCTACGGCCCGCTCGCCGTACCGACGGAGAAGACGAACACGCCCGTGCCGTGGGAGCCTGACAAGATGTTCGTGCGGCCGGCGCAGCCGGGCCGCGCGTACCTGCTCGCCCAGCAGAGCGACAGCATCGTGCGGAACGGCGAGAGCCATGAAACGGTGGCATTCCGGACGCTGCTCACGATCGACCTGACTGGCGCGTCGTCCGACCCGGTCCTGCACCGGCTCGACCTCGGTCCTCACCTGGCGCTCCAGACTGACGCGGTAGCGTACCAGCACGGCGACACGCTGTTCGTGAACGGCTACGACCGGATGCTCGAGATCGACCTGGCGCATCCCGACGGGCCGACGGTGCGCCGGACAGTGCGGGACAGCGACCTGCCCATGCGGTCCCGGCCGAGCGCGTTCGGGTGGGTCCAGTTTCACGAGCAGGTCGATGCCGCCGGGCGGGTCACGATGGACGTCCCGCTCGTCCCAATCGGGGACCTGCCACCGCGCGGATTGCTCGAAGCGCGGCTGGCGCTGTCCCAGTCCAACGACCGTTACGCGCTGGCCGGCGACCTGCTCGTCCGCGCGACCGAGAACGCGCTCTCGACGTACCGCCTGGTGCAGCTCGACTCCGCCAACGCCCGCTTCGAGCTGCTCGGCCGGTGCGAGTTCACGCCGCTGGAGCGGCTGATGGGGACGTACGTTACCAACATGACCGTCATCGACGGTCGCGTGTATGCCAGGCAGCGCGGGGTGGCCGTGTTCGACGTGACCGACCCATCGAAACCCCGTCGCGCCGGACACTTCGTGATCCCCGGCACTTCAGGGATGAAGGTCGCGCGGCTGGCCGACGGCAACGTCATGGTGGTCGCCGACCGCTCGTACATCCTGACGCCGCCGAAGGCGCTAGAATGAGGGCGTGGAGGTATAGCTCATGCTCGAGAAGCAGATCCGATCCGGCAAGCTCTCACCGGCGATGTCGTTCAATCAAAAGGTCTGGGCGCTGACCGCCCGCATCCCGCGCGGAAAGGTCGTGCGCTACGGCGACATCGCCCGGGCGCTGAAGTGCACCGCCTACCGCGCCGTCGGCAACGCGCTGAACAAGAACCCCTACGCCCCCGGCGTCCCCTGCCACCGCGTCGTCGGCAGCGACGGCTCGCTGACCGGCTTCGCGGGCGGGCTCGAGAAGAAGCGCGAAATGCTGAAACGCGAAGGGGTGACACTTCGCGACAACGGCAAACTCGATCTGAAAGACGCCCTGCACGCGTTCTGAGTCCCCCCCACGGCGGGGCACAGCGCCAGCGCCGCCCCGCGCCGTTCCGCCGTCGCCCATTCGAACCGCGCGGCCCGGCGCTGGCGCTCTGGGCCGCCGTGGCGCAGGACGCTATCCTCTCG
>JBAUGM010000628.1:0-2978 GCA_049679725.1 Tepidisphaeraceae bacterium | reverse complement strand
CGCCCTCGCCGAACAGGGCGTCGTCGCCACCGCCGCCGTCCATCGAGTCGTTCCCGCCGCCGCCGAAGTAGGTGTTGTTGCCGGCGTTGCCGATGAACCGGTCATTGCCGCTGCCGCCGAGGACGCGCTCGATGTCACTGGAGACGTGGTCGTTCTCGCCGGCCTGGCCGTCGGCGTTGGCGGCGTCGTTCTGGTCGATGACGAGGTTGGCCGTGCGGGCGGTGAAGTCCGCAGTGTCGCGCCCCGTGCCGCCAAGGAGGAAATCGTTGCCGAGGCCGGAGACGAGCGTGTCGTCGCCGCCGTCGCCGTAGAGGAAGTTGTTGCCGTTGCCGTCGGTGAGGCGGTCGTTGCCGGCGTCGCCGTGCACGACGACGTTGTTGATGCCGTTGCCGATGGTGATCTGGTCGTCGCCGCCGGAGCCGAAGAGGCGGACGGTGTTGAAGTCGTCCATGTCGAAGGTCTTCGACAGCGAGCCGACCGTGACGATGACGTCGTCGGTGAGGACACGTTCGATGGTGATGGTGTCGGCGTTAGCGGTGCCCGTTGCCGTCAGCACGCCGTTGACGATCGCGATCGACGCCGCGTCGCCGGGGGTGTTTTCGATGCTGATCAGCGTGTTGTTGCCCGGCCCGCCGTCGCCGAAGTCGGTGCCCGCGCCGCCGTCGAGCGTGTCGTCGTCGTTGACCGGGTCGCTGCCGCCGTTGCCCAGCAGCGAATCGTCACCCTCACCGCCTTCGAGCAGGTCGTCCTGGTAGCCGCCAATCAGCGTATCGTCGCCGCCAAGACCTTGAAGAGTGACAGGGGAGATCGAGAAACTGCTGTCGATGCGGTTAGGCCCGTCGGTGCCGATGACCGTGCCGGCGACGTCAATCTCAGCGTTCTCGACGCTCGTGTAGATGCGCAGGTCGAAAACCTCTCGGACGGTCGGTCCGATGAAGCTGACGGTGTCGATGCCGGCGCCGCCGTCGAGGTTGGCCCCGCGGTAGGCCTCGTTGCTCTGGGTGATGCGATCATCGCCGGCTTCGCCGTAGAACGATTCGGACCCGTGCTCGTCGTTGTGGAACGTGTCCGCGCCCTCGCCGCCCATCAGGATGACGGAGGCGAAGTGGTGGCCTTCGGGTAAGCCATCAGAGAACTCGTCGTCGCCGCCGCGGCCCTCCAGGCGGAACGAGTAGGAATTCTCGTCGCCGCTGCTGGGAGGCACCTCGAAGTTGCCATAGCTGAAGCGGTCCGCCCCCGATCCGCCGATCACCGTTTCGATCTCGTCGAACCGATCGACCTGAGCGCCGCTGATCATCCGCGAACCGTCCGGATTGTCCGGCTCGATGCGGAAATTGAGCGCCGTGGTTCGCGCGGCGTAGCTGATCGTATCGTTCCCCGCGCCGCCGAGGACGGTGATGTTGCGCACGACGGGGCTGACGAGCGGGTCGATGAGGTTGAACGTGTCGTCGCCGCCCAGCCCTTCGAGGCGGACGCCGGTGAAGTTGTCCATGTCGAACGCCTGGTTGACGCCGTTGGTGGTGACGATCACGTCGTCCGCGCCCGAGCGGCGGAGGGAGATGGTGTCGCCGCCCGACGTCCCGTGGGCCACCAGCACGCCCGCCTCGATGCCGGCCAGCAGACGCCGTGATTCCAGCGGCTCGGCTTGAGCGGCGAGGCTGGAGAGAACGCGACGGTTGTGGTTCAACTTATTGCGCATAGACACTTTCCTTTGCTGAGTACCGCTCTTCCACCCGCTGAGGGCGGCGCGCGCTCTCGATCGGAGCGCGGCACGGCGGGGACATTGTGGCTTGAACGATGAAATCCACCCTTGCGGCACGCGCACGCGCAGTTACAACCACGGCGTGCGCCGCCGACTGATCTGGCGCGCACGTCAAGCTACCCGATGAAATGAACCGAGTGGAAGGTGCGTTCTTCAAGTACGCAAGAAATGAAGACGCCTGGTGATCGCGCGCTTGGCGTTCTTCGGGAATATTGGAGCGACCTGATCGCGGCTGGCGCGGCTCAGACGAGGTTTTGTCACCGCCGACGTCGCTTTGAAAAAAGAAGACACCGGCATTTCTGCACGGTGTCTTCCGGAGGGGAGAAAATGCGCCGGGGGCGCGAGCTTTCCGAGTTTACCTAGATATCCTATTCTCCATTCGCGATGGGGTCGAACGCCCGGTTTACGACCCCGGTTTACGACCCCGGTTTACGACGTGGACAGAGAGCCCATCGGCACCCGATGGCTGACAACTTCAAAGATTTGTTGGGAGCAAGGGGGCGTCGCCGGCGCGTAATCCTCATTACTGCCGGGATTTATCCATCAGGGACTGCACGGCGGCCTGGATGGCGGCGGTGGCGTCGGCCAGGGCGTCCTTGTCGGTGGAGCTGCGGTCGAACGCGACGGGGTCGCCGAAGGAGAGGGTGGATTCGTTCGCTTCGAGGAAGGCCTGGAGCATCGCTTTGTTCCGCTGGGTGCCGTCGAGGCAGGCGGGGTAGACGGGGACTTTCGTCTTGATCGCCATCAGGGCCACGCCGGTCTGGAACGGCATCAGGGCGCGCTCGCGCTCGATGCGGCCCTCGGGGAAGATGCCCAGGATCTGCCCATCGTGCAGCGCGCGGATGGCGGCGCGGGTGGCGGTGCTGTCGCGGCCACCGCGCGCGACGGGAATCACGCCGATCAGCTTGAACGCCCAGGTCACCGCCGCCATGTCGTAGAACTCCTTGGCCATCATCCAGGTGATCACGCGCGGGCAGACGGACTGGATGAGGAACGGGTCGAGGCCGCTGGTGTGGTTGCAGACGAGGATGGCCGGGCCGGTTTCGGGAAGGTGCGGGGGCGACAGGAGGTCGAGCCGGTGGAAGGCGTGGGTGAAGAAGCAGTTGAGGCGTCGGAGGATGCGGACGGAGAGCAGGTGATCGATCGCGGGCACGCGGGAAGGGAATTACTGGATTCGGGGGGAAAGTGCAAAACGGGGGTGATTGCGACACGGCGG
>JBAUGM010000627.1:0-30632 GCA_049679725.1 Tepidisphaeraceae bacterium | reverse complement strand
ATGAGCGTGTGAGCGCGATGGGCGGTGAGATTCACCGCGGCGGCCCCGTCCCGCAGAGCGCGCTGGACGCGTTGCGGCGCATCGAGCGAGCGACCGCCGAGCTCGAACAGCTCGCCGCCGACGACGTCCTCGCACTCGCGGAGGCCGGCGAGGGGAATTTCGCCGGCCAACCCGCCTTCGACAGAGCACACGCCGAGGTCGAGCAGCGCATGAGCGTCATGCGCGCCGCGCAGCTCGACTGCGAACGCGTCATCGCCGCGCTCGCCGCGTCAGGCCGCTCCGCCGCCGAACGAGCGCAGGGGCTGGCGCTGCAGGAGCAGCTGGACGACGCGGTGCATCGGTGCCGGCAGCTGCACGAGCGCCGCGAGGCCGCCGAGCAAGAGATGACCCGGCTCTACGCACGCCACACCGGCGCGCTCACAGACAGACCCGCAGCTGAAGAGCGGCTGCTGTGGAGCGAAGTCGGCCGCATCGCCGCCGAGCAAGGACTCGACGTCACCCCCACCGACGACGGCATCCGCATCCGCACACCACACGGATGGATGACCTGCGGACCCGGACTGCGCTTCGACACGAACCCTTGACACGTTGCTTCGGCCGGTGCGTGCTGGACTCCGGCGGCGACTACCTCGACTGGAGAGAAGGCAGCGTCTTCGACGCCGGCGCGACTGCCCATGGCGTCAACGCCAAACACGGGGCGGCTCGTTGGCCACGGAACGCCCTACGCGACCTCCCGGTCGTGTTCGTCTCGCGCCTCCGGGGCATGATTCGACGTCAGTTGCACGATGTCGCCGTCCGGGATGAGTTCCTGGGCCTGGACGCGCCGTCCGGTCTGGTGGACCTGACGTGCCTGCGGCAGTTGTTTGTCGACCGCAACCGCCCCGAGCTCGGGAAAGCGCCGTGCAGTTGGCAGCACCATCCGCTCCAGCGAGCCAACCGATTTGTTCTGCGCCTCGACAAGTGTGTTAAGGCACTTGCTGACCCGGTCCACGTGAGCGAGGTACGTGGTGAGCCGCTCGTAGAGCTGTTGACCGAGGGAGGCGATGGCCTGGGCCTCGTCCGCGACCTTCTCCTGCTGCCAGGAGTGGGCGACCGTCTTGAGCATCACGAGGAGGGTCGTCGGCGTTGCGATGAGCACGCCGTCGCGGAGCGCGTCATCGATGAGCTGCGGGTCGGTTTCGACGGCTGCGCTGAAGAAGTGCTCGCCGGGCACATACATCAGCACGAAGTCCGGAGCAGTGTCGAACTGTGCCGCGTAGTCCTTCCCAGCCAGTCTTCTGACGTGCACGCGCATCCCGCGCGCGTACAGCTTCATGCTCGCGCGACGTGCCGTGTCGTCAGTGGCATCGCACGCGTCGCGGTAGAGGTCAACGGGCGCCTTGGAGTCGACGACAATGTCCTTGCCGCCGGGAAGATGCACGACCATATCTGGGCGCAGCGACCGGCCCTCATTGTCGATGTGCACCTGCTCGCTGTAGTCGCACAGGGCGCTCATGCCGGCAAGCTCGACAAGTCGGCGCAGGTGCATCTCGCCCCAGCTTCCACGAGTCTGAGGTTGGCGCAGCGCGCTACTAAGCACGCCCGTCTCGGTCCGCAGCTCTTTCTGGGCTTCGGTCACGGCGACCAGTCCCTGCGTCAGCTCGGTGTGGCTCTTGCGACGGTCGATGTCGACCTTTTCCATCGCCTCGCCCATCTGCTTCATCGTGTCCTTCAACGGCTTGACGAGGTTCTCGACGGCCTTCTCCCGTCTGTCGAGGTCGGCCGTTGCTTCCGCCTTGACTGTCGCCAGCTCAGCCTTCAGCTGGGCGACGAGTTGTCTGCCGCTCCCATCGAGCGCTTCGCCAGCACTCTTACCGACCCGCGCCAACAACTCCTCTCGCACGTCTGTGAACGCCGCCATCTTCTCGTCTGCGAGGCTGCGCTCCGCTACAAGCTCAGCCTCCAGCCTGGCGATGTCGGCTTTCGCGTCTCCCTCGGCACGCAGCGCATCCTGCTCCAGCTCGTTGCCGCGAGCCACGGCGGCTGCGAGTTCGGCTGCGGCCTCGGCGTGCCGCGCCTGTGTCTCCTCCATCTGCGTGGTGAGCTCGGCGATGCGTCGAGCGTGGGCGATGCGCAGAAGAGCCGCGCCGGCGACCCCTCCGACGAGTATTCCTACGAGTAACCAGATGGGTGCCATGAGTCTCCTTCGCCGCGTCAGTGGACGCGGTCAGTTGGCGGATTCGGGTCGTTGCCGTAGGAGTCCCGGTCGCGAATACGACCCTGACGGTCGTGAACGACAACGTCAGCTCGCTGATTACGCGCGATGTCACGCGCTGCCTCGATGGCGTCCTTCTGCGTTGGGCGGTGGACGGTGTCCCGCGAATTCCCTTCGCCACGCACAGCCCAGCCCTCGGGGCGTCTCACAACGTGCTGGTTCTTTCCCATCTCGACTCCTCGGTCTCGAACGGATGGCCACGAACTCAAGGAGGAGTTCTACGCTCCCCGTCGGACGACACTGGTGAGCGTGGCCTTCATTCGGTCCATACACGACTTGATGTAGGACGTCGCTCGCTCGCTTGTAGCCGTCGAGCCGTTCGCCGCTGTCAGTGAGCGTTCAGAGGCGATACGCAGACCGGCTTCATGTCAAGAGGGCGTGGGCGCCCCACGCAGCGACCGTTCGCCGGGTCTCCCGCCGGCGAGGTACAGGAATCGCCCACGGCCCGGCCCTGACGCTCGCACTCGTGGCCCGTGGGTCGGAGACCGCGGGTGTCGGATTGCGAAGGCGCTGTGCGTCCATCACCACCGGCTGTTCCTCCATCCGGTGGCGGGTGGCTGGTGTGTGGTCTCCTTCGGAGCGGCCCTTCGTCTCGACGCCGACGTGGCAGCGAGGTCCGTCGCCGGGTACGGAACGACTCCTACGTAGCGGGGCCTGAGGACGCTTCTGTCGGCGGCACGACAGCGGCGGCGCGCGCGAGCGCATTCAGCCACTGGTTCTGCCCGATGCCGTCGGGCGTTGCGGCGTCGTACACCTTGAATCCCTCAGGTTCGCCGATGGCGTTGCAAGCGACCATCTCAGCAGCGAGCATCGCTGTCGAAAGGCGCGGAACGTTGCGGGCGCGGGCAAGTCTCTTGCCGTCGTTGTCGTCGAGGAGGATGAGTTCACCACCGAGGTGCTCGGCCATCAGGACGGTCGAGATTTCGCCGAAGTGCATGTTCGGGTGGTCGCCCGCCACCTGCAGACCGCGCGCAAGGTCGCGCAGCTCCTGCTTGAGTGCCGTTGGCAGTTCGAGCTCGTTGTTTTCCGAGGGCCATCTCGCGAGCTGCAGCGTGCGCAGGTCCACGTAGGTCTGCGCGTTGCGTTCGAGCTCGTCCTTGACCTCCAGGGTGATGAACGCGCGCTGCCCAAGGTACTGGGCGAGGTTGAGAATCTGACCGCCGTCGCAGAAGCGAAAGAACGGCCCGGCATCGAGAAGCACCTTCGCCGCCCCGAAGGTGTGCGGCATCAGTAGTCGGGCTCCTCGTCCTCCTGGGCAAGGGGGCTGATGCCTCGTCTCTCCAGCTCGCTGATAGTCACGTTCGTATCTTGACGCAAGATGCGCGCGAGCCGCGGCACATCAAGCAGACCTTGCTGATAGCCACGGACCGCGTTCTCGTGAAGTCTGGCCGGCAAGCGCGGCAAGTTCCCGCGGGCCTCGGCAATGCCGTCTTGGAGTTCGGTAAGTCCAAGCCAACGCAGAATCTGTCGATGCTCGCCGGACTTGATGGCCCTCTCAAGCGCCGCATTCTGTTTCGGGCTGAGGTATCGAGCTGCCTTGAGGCGGATGCGCGCGACCGCACCGCTGACGCCGAACGCGACGGCGAACCGCACGAGCAGCTGAAGGTCCACCGGTGGCTCATCACGCGCTTGCATCCACGCCATCACCGCCTGCTCAGGCACCAGGAACTCGCCTGCGAAGTAGTTGGCCTCGACCTCGTCAGGGTCTCTGGTCTTTCCGTTGATGGTCTGCTGACCGTCGACGACTTCGCCGTGCCCGAGACGCCAGTGACCAAACTCGTGCGCGAGCGTGAAGCGCTGCCGTGCGGGGTTGTCAAGACCGTTGACGAGGATGAAGGGGCGTCCGCGTTTGAGCTGCAGCGCCCCCGCCATGCCTTCTGGCAACTCCGCGATAGTGACGGGCACCCCACCGGGCCCTTCGACCACATCAAGAATGCTGGCCAGCGGGGCATCGAGGCCCGCACCAAGTTCTTGGCGGGCAAGACGTGCTGCCGCGACCGCCTTGCGCTGCTGCGCAGTCATCCTAGTGCCTGTTAGCGGCTACCGACTGAGCGCCGCGGCGGCGAAATAGTCCGCGATGACATCGTCGAAGAAATCAAGGCTCCTTCGAACATCGTCGTCTGAGCAGTCAGCACGAAACGCAACCGCGGGTGCATCAACGCAAAGGATGGCGTCGACATCGACGTGCAGGGCTTGCGCGATGCGCACGAGCTCGCCTGTCGAGAGACCGCGCGTGCCTTTCTCGATGCGGTTCATCACCGAAGCCTCTACGCCTATCGCGTCGGCCAGTTCGCGTTGGCTCAGGCCGCGCTCGCCGCGAATCTCGCTAATGCGCGCGGCGACTTCCTCATTTGTGCGGTAGCTCACCAGCATCCCCTCGAACATATCCCCAATCTCGGACGAGATTGCCGTTTCCCCAATCTTTTCGTCAGAGTATCCCGTTTTCTTGCGCTTTTCATCCCCTCACGCGTCAAAAATGTCATCGTGCGGCCATCGGCTTGCCGCGCATGCCCACCGCATCGCCCGTGGCGTCTGCCTGTGGCGACGCCCGGGGATTTCGTCGCCGATGACAGCTGCGTCACGGGCTTGCGCATCCCCGAGGTCTGGGCGCTCACGCCCGAGTCCTCGACGATGCGCAGGCGAGCAGTATCGCGTCGGCGCGGGGACACGCGGGTAGGTGGGCACCGGGATGCCGCCGGTCGCCAGGGTGTGGGTTCGGCAGACGGAACTCGCGCATTGTGGGGGCGCTATTTCCCGCGCAATCTTCGCCACGTGTCGCGAGCCGTTTCCGTGATGCTCTTCTGCGGGAGATTGATTCCCGAGCCGCTGAGCGATGCGAGGTACATCGCAGGAACTTGATGCCCGTGTCTGTCCCGAGCGTCCACGAATGCTCTCTTGAGCCGGTCTCCCGACCGGTGCCGGTTTCCGAGCGCTGCCGTTGCTCTGCAGGCGAGCATGAAATCGACTCTCGTGCCTCTTCTCAGGAGACCTTCGATGATGTCGGCGACTTTGCGCTGACCTCCCGCGCTGGTTGGTGCCAGCGCGACGACGAGGTCGACGGCTGTCTCTCGTTGCGTTCTGTTTCCGGCACGCGCAACGCGTCCGGCGAGGTCCGTCATCAGGGGTTCGTCGTCGACGCCGTGTTGGGATACGGCTCGAATCCAATCGGGGAACTCATACTCGGACTTCAACAGTTGCCCGACGACTTCAGTGCGCTGGGCGATGTCGAGCGAAGCTGCCCAGTCTCCGACGGCGAGTGGCAGCGGCCGTGCAGGTCGGCCGCGGGTATGGGTCAGGAAGGCGAGCACCTGCGCGAGGGGCGGCGACAGCCTGAGCCACGCCGCGACCGAGGCACGGGCCTCCTTGTCGCGGGCTACGTCCAACTCCAACACGTCCGACAGTGGGACAAACGCCGGGTCGAACGATTCTCCACCAGCCACAGCTGCGGTCGCTACGGCGATTCGCGTTTTGGTCAGCGTAGTGAGTCTCTCGGAGCCGGACGGTGCCGCCAGCTCCGCCAGCTCGGCCAGAAGCTTGGCCGCGCCGTCTGACGGGAGCGCACTCCCCATCTCGCGAATGCCGCGAAGGGTTGCCGGCTGGTCGACCGCTTGCTCTGGCAATCCCCGCCGGACCACCACGGTTGCCGTCAGAGCTCGCGTCACGTCGGCCACGAGAAGCTTGACGACCGTCACTCCGAGACCGCTCGGAACGGCAGCGAGCGGCAGGATGACACCGTGAAGCGCGGTCTGAGCGGCGCGCGTATCGTCGCCCTCCCACCATTCTCGTGAAGCGAGCCGAGTGGCGACGGCATCCTCGACTTCCTCTTGCTCTTCATCCGTAGCGGACGTCAGGAAGGGGCGCAGTGCTTGGATGGTCTCTTGTCCCGCGGCGGCTTGGTTCTCGTCCGCGTCGTTGACCTTCGTGAGGATTGACCGTGTTGCTCCGACAGCTGCGCGCGTGTCGTCCGCGCCAACGTCTTCCGCGGGCGTCAGCTTGCCTGTCCAGTATCGCCAATCTTCGACTGGGGACCAGTGCAGAGCGACGAGTCCGACCGTGGTCCGTTCTCGCTCCTCGGCCATCGCAAGCACGGCATCCGCATGCACCCGGACCACGCTGTACGCCGGCTCGAAGCGGACAAGGCCGTTCTGCAGCGTCACGAGGACGCGCTCGGCTCCGTCGGTGCGTTGCTCGGCCCCGGCGTACAGGCTCTCGGCGAGCCGCGAGAACGTCTCGGGGTCGGTCTCCTCAACGGCCGTCTCCAGGCCATCCCTAACCACCGATGATTCGAGCAGCGCGAGCGCCGCGTCGGTCGGGAGTCGCTGGAGGGGTTGCCGAAGGACTTCGACCTCGGTCAGATGTGCCGCGACTTGCTCGTACACGGCAGGCTGATGTCGGATTGGGACGAGGTCCAGCATGGCGGCGACTTCACCCACGCGAGCCGCGCTGCTGAACAACCGGGGGTCGTCGAACAAGACATCCGTCAGAGCGGATGCGCTCGATGGCTCAGCGTGCAAAGCCAGGTCGAGTGTGCCCATCAGGAGGTCGTCGTGCAGCTCTTGCTCTTGCATGAAACTCTTGACGGCTTCAAGTGCGCTCTCGGCCACGGCAATCGCGTCGCTGCCGAGCAAGCCGACGATTCCGAGCAGCGCCCGCATGACGTTCGCCTGTTCGTCTCCGAACTCTTGGTCGGCCATGTCAGCGAGCACTCGAACGGCTGCGCGTTGCTGTTGCACCGACCAGGTGTGCACAGCATCGATAAGTGCCTGGGGCGCTTCGGGCGCTTCGGTCTCGATGAGCTCGCCGAGTTCTGGGTCGTCGAAGCCGACTGCGGCGCCGGCCGCTTCGAGGTAGAGCAAGTCGCGTCCGGGGTCGGAGATTCCCGCAGCTTCGGCGCGCTGCAGATATCGCAGCAGCAGGCGGCGTTCCGTCACTGCCAGCGCCACTCGCGCCTTGGCGCTTCCGTCGGCACCGGAAGCTGCGTCGCTCAGAGGAGCGTCCGTGAGCGCGGGCTCCGACAACGGACCTTCCTCGGCCCGGATGCGTGCTCCTCCGTGCTTTCTGAGCAGACGCGAAACACGGTCCGAGGGATTGAGCGGCGCTCTAAGCAGAAACGTGGGAAGCCGCGGCTCGTGCTGGAGGTCGGTGGCGAGCAGCGGGAACTCTGTCTGGAGGACGGTGAGCTTCGCAATCTCTCGTGCGCGCCCGAGCCAGTCGACATCTCGTGATTGGGCGATACGCGCGTTGGTCGCGAAGTTGTTAAGCAGGACTTTGACGCGCCGCGGGCTTCGAACGTGTCCTGGAATGAGCGCATAGATGACGCGGTCGAGCAGGCGGCCGTTTGGTTCCGCCACGCGAAGCTCCCCCCACAATCCACCGCGGTCTCTGACGAGGTCGCGGGCGAACCGTGTGAGGCGCCGGCCGCGCAGCGGTGGAAGCGGAAGCTGATGCTGGAAGACCTTGTCCAGAAACGAGCTGGCGGAGCTGTAGTAGGGGTTCTCCTCGTTGAACGGCGTTGCCTGCGGCAGGGCGACGAGCGCCTTCTCCAACACTTCGCGGTCGGCAGCGACGATGACGACACAGTCGTCTTGGTCGAGGAAAGTGCGAAGAGCGGTGAGTGTCTTTACGACATCGTCAGGAGCGCAACGGTCGAGTTCGTCGACGAAGAACACGACGCGGCTCCACTTGTCGAGTGCGCGGTCGCGCAGGATGCCGAATACCCGGCTGAACTCCTCGTCCGCGGCGGGCTGAGACTGCTCGACGTCAACCGTCGCACCGTCAAGGACACCCTTTGCGACGGCGACGATGGCACCGACCACCCCTGCCGGAGCGAGAAACTTCGGCAGACTCGTCCCAATCTGCCCGAGGAAGCTCTCGTCGGTCAGGAATGACGCAAACCCCGCGACGAGAGCAAACGCGACCAGTACAAGCGCAAAAACTGCGGCGAACAGGACGACCGGAGCGAGGCGTCTGAGGCTCAGGTCTCTGAAGTCGACGTCTGCTCGCCGTTGCTTCTCGTAGAGGCCGCGATGGAACTCGCGATTCTCTCTGATGGCCTCGCCTCTTCTGTCCTTCTCTCTGAACCCCAGTTCGTTCGCCGCGTGGGAGATGAAGTTGCGCTGCAGCGATTCGCCACCGTACTTCCACGCGTCGTAGCGCACGAGTCTCACACGCTCTGGCCGAGCTTCCAGAGCCCGACGCAACAGTTCGAACGTGCTCGATTTTCCTGACCCCCAGGAACCGAACAGTGCGACGTTCATTGGGGTGTCGCTCTCCGTTACGAGGTCGGCCAGGCGCTGAGCGATGGCCGAGTGTCTAAAGTCGTCGCGGTCTCCTCTGAGCAGAGCCCGGTCTGGAATAAGGTCATCCGCTCGGAGGGATGACTTGGCGACGACCGCCCCGCTAGCTGGCTTCTTCACGCTCGTAAGGTACTTCGCCTCCCGGCTAGCAATTGCGGTCTCTTGGTCTCACCGGCGCGGTGCCGGAACACAATCCTTTGAGGCCGCCGCCTATCACAAGCCTTATCCGGCCGGTCTTGCGTCACGCGGCTCGCGATGGCCACGGGAGCGCTTGGGAGCCTCGATTCCCTGAAGGCTGCGGGCGGCAAGCGAAAGACCGACTCTTGCGAGTTGAAGGCCACCGACGAACCAAGCCACATACACCAGGCCATGCCAACCGTCCCACACTGCTTGCTGGAACGCGGTCGGCGACTCCGGGAGTCCGCCGAGAGATAGAAACATCAGAATGGCGGCGCCAAATCCCATCGGCACCAGCGCTGCACAGACTCGGTCAACCATGACCAGACGGTAGGCGTCATTGAGCGTAGATGCCATGCTTTCGCTAGTTCGCTCGGAATGGTCGGCCATTGGCGATGCCGATGAACAGCGTGGCGATGACCGAGATACCGTCCGCTGCGGCGACGAGCGCGAGTCCCACGAGCGCTGCCTGGCCGGCCCCGTCGCCCAGCACTCGAAGGTTCATGGCCACGAATGCCGCGACATCGAGGGCGAACAGGCCGCACGCGAACGTGGTCAGGTGCACGGATGCTCTCGGCACGCTGCTGGTGCTGTCCCCTCGGTAGGCAGCGTCACGCAGCGGTTGGGCAGGAACCTCGGTGAGAAGTGCCCAGACCAGGCCCGCGAAGCCGAACGCCAAACCGTGGTCCGCCAGGAGTCTCGCGTTACCCAGGACCACGATTTGGGTCAAAGGCAGGGCGACAACCATCCCCAGCGTAAAGGCGCTCAAGGCTGCATCCGTACGATGACGCCGGCGCTTCTCAATATCTGGTTCCCGGCTGCCGAGACTCGTCCATGCGTGCCAGCTCATCCACCGAAGGCAGTCCACCGCACGGGCGCCAGCGGTCGCGTGGCATGTCGCGAATCGTTCGGCGCGGTTTGGGATTATCGACCATCTCCAGACTGCGAACGCAGCGACAGCCACGATTGCCACCAGACCGATGGCATTCGCAATACCGTCACTCATGCTGTTTCCCCCATGCAGCCATCCTCTGGACTTCGCTCGGGCGCGTCGATGCGCCACACCAATCCGTTTGTGCGACTTAGATTCCGCTGCACGGCGAACTCTTTCAAGGTGCCCCTGCGCGCGTCACGCGCGGTATTCGGCGGCGGGCGCCGAAGTCGACCCGGATGATTTCCGCGAGGGGACTACTGCCGGAGCTGCTGGACGGACCGATTTCGCCAACGGGATGAAGCGGGCGCGCGCGAAACGCAAAGGTCGTAACGCTGCCCGCTTCGGCCGGTCGCACATGGGCCAACGCAGAGCGACCGACAGGTCGCGCTTGCGGCGGGTCATCCGACGGCGCGAAGGCTTCCTCGGGCGACATCTCCGACGCAATCGACAACGCCGCGGGGTTGGTCTCGTCCACCGTGAGTGCGGATGGGATTTCGTGCCGATGCTCAGGCTTGCGCCGGTGCGGGCGTCTGCGTCTGATTGGGACACCTCCCGGGGTGATTTCGACAGGTTCGCGAGCCCGCACGCTGCTGCGCGTTTCGGGTGTTTCCGGCTGTCGCGATGTGGTCGGTGTCCCCGCCACGCGTGCGGCACGGGCCGCCTGCCGAGCTGCGTTCCCTCCCCCGCGCCGCTTGACGGGCAGCGGCGCGACGGGGGCGGTACCCGGGAGCGGCGGCGGAGCTTGTCCGAGGTGAGCGCGCTCGGCTGCAAGCGACAACGCGCTGAAGCGGAGCTCGGCGAGTTGAAAAAGCACACTCAGGGAGTCCATGTCCTGCAGCCGGACTCGGTCGGCGTCATCCGTGCCAAGGCCGACGGCTGTCAGGGTCCGGCTGAAGTGCCCTTCCATCTGGTTGCGCAACCGGACCATGAGCGCGCGCCGCAGTGCGTAGAGGTCAGGGCGGCCTTCGGGGTAGCGGGGCACCGCGCAGAGTCGTCGCCAGTCGATGTCGGCTCGAAGCGACGGCCGAGCCGAATGCAAGGGGTCGTGCGTGTCGGCGTAGCGCACCCGGAACTGGCCTTCTCGGCTGAGCAGCTCGCGCTTGTACCCGTCGCTGTCCGGATGGCCGGGAGCTCCTTGCCCAGGACGCAGGCCGTTGCGCGAAGGGCGTTCGAAGCTGTGAAATGGCAGGAGTCGGTTGTGGTCGCGGCATCTCGTGCGGCCTTCGTGGGTGTAGCCGCGGACGCTTCTGACGTTCAGGTCGGTCCAGGCGACGCTCGCACGGTCGGTGTGCCGGAAGACGGGTGAGAGGCCGTAGAACAGCTCGCACGCTCGGTGCGCCCATGTTTCGTCCCAGGCGCCGTCGCCGGCGATGTACTTCGGCTCGATGAAGTCGTAGTACTTGTAGAGGTCGCTGAGCAGCGGGATGAGCGCCTCGGCCTCATCGTAGGACGCGTCTTGGAGCATGCTGACGAGCGGCCATCCTGATGCCTGGTCGATGATGCAGACGTAGTAGTAGCCGCGCGCGAACGCTGTATGCCCCATCAGCGCTCTGCCGGCGACTCTGTCGGTCGCGGCAAGGCTTCGCTTGCCGGAACGCGTGTACTCGACGAGTCGCGCTCCGGCGTGTGGGGTTGTCGCACGTCGTTCCTGCTCCTGCGCTGCTGTCGCTCCTCTGCCTCTCTGCGGGCACCACGCCGGCATGAGGTGCCCGTCGATGAGCAGCCGCTCTCCGAATCTCGCATCTGGGTAGAGGTCGCGGAGCGCCTTGAACATCCTCGCCTTGGCCTGCAGCACGAGCGGCCGGAACGTCGCCGGTTGGGCGAGTGGTTTGATGCGGCCGGTCGTTCCCTCGTAGAGCGCGAGCGTGAATGGCTCGGGGTCGGGGAGGTCATGGCGCCGCGCCGCCATTTGCAGCGCGTCGGCGAACATCTGCCGCATGCGGGGCATCTCGTAGAGGTCCTGGTAGGCAGCGGTCGCGTGATTGTGCTTTGTCATGCCCATCAGGCACAGCAGCGCCTTTGCGCCGTCGTCGAACGGTCGTGGCCCGGTGGACGTCAGTCTTCGCGGCGACTGCCAGCTCAGCAGGAAGTCCTGGACCTCCGGTTGCGCAAAGACGTGAGCGAGCGTTCCGACCTTGTCGTTCGGGTCCAGCTCGGGCGCGGACAGGCGCGGGGTGATGGCGCACATCGCTTCGAAGAGATGGTCACCGAGGGACGCGAAGTCGATTCGCACATCGGCTCGGTCTCGCGAATCAGCCGCTCTGTAGCGCGCGGACAGGCGGCGTCTCTCGACCTCCAGCAGCAGGTAGGCGAGGTGTCCCTGCGTCATTCCCAGTGTGCTCGGGTCGTCGTGCAGCGCTTCGCTGAAGCCCCGCCGTTGCCGCCATGCCGCCAACTGAGCGTCGCCCTTGAAGCGACCGAAACTGACGTCGTGCCGACTCGGCGGCGCTGGCGGCGGAACCCAACGCATCAGGCCAGTCCTGTCCGTACCGACGGGCGCAGCCGCCGGGTAGACGGTGCTGGAGGAAACCGAAGCGAACGGGTTGAGCGCTGAAAGAGCACGGGAGCGAGTCCTTCTGAGGTCGAGATACGACGCACTGTCGTCACCTCAGACCGCACGACCGGAACGTGAGGTGCCGGCACGGCCTTCGGAGGGCCGCGAATATGGCGTGCAAGCACCGTTAATGCCAGAAAGGCCTAACGGCAGTTCCTCGCTACGAGCGGGCATTTCGAGCGGGCACTCCCCGATACGGGGGAGCCTCCATCAGAGGCCGCTCAAACACCCGTCCATGTCGCTACACACACGAGGTGCGAGCTCGCGGACGACCATCGGACGGGGCGGGCTGAGGACGCTTTCTGCGTTGCGTCGTCCGGCCTCGGCGTCAGGCCTCAGCCTCGCAAGCATGACCATCGTTGTCGGAATCGTGGTCGGGGTCGGAGCCCGGGGTTACGTAGAAGTCGTGGCCGATTTCTGAGCAGGTCATGCCCGAGTAGTCGGGCTGGCCGCCGCCTCCCCCGCCGCCGGTGCTTGGTGGGCTTGGCTGCTGTTCGCGTCGACGTCGCTCTTCTTCGCGGCGTCGCTCCGCCTCGCGCCGGCGACGCTCCGCCTCCAGCCGGCGTGCTCTGGCTCGCCGCTCGGCCGTCACCATCCGCTTGCAGCGGTCTGTGATGTTCCAGGAGCCGCGGCGCGTGACTCGCGTTCCGTACGGGTCGACCATCGTCACGTCGAACCGATACGGACCGGGCGCATCACAGGCAAGGGAGAGTCGGACGCTGCGGAACGCGCTGAATCCTTCGGTGAACGACCACCGTTTCACGACCCGACCGCCGTGGCGTACGAGTGCTCTGACCGCGGCGCGCGGCGAGGACCGAATCCCGAGGACGCCGCTGCCAGGACGCTTGCTCGTCGTGCCGAGCTGAAGCCGCGCGGTGGCTCTCGCCGCCGAGCGGTTGAGCGGCCGCGGGACAATCCGCTGGGTGCGTGCCTCGCTGACGGTGTTGGAGCCGTACGGTCCCGGTCGAGTGATGGTCCACCAGAAGCTGCCGTAGCCCAAGTGCGGCCGGATGACGGCACGGTAGTTGCCGCCAGGGCTCGTGACGGACACATCGTCCGCGTCGACGTCGCCGGCCCACAACGCCTCAGCGCCCTTCCGGGGGTCGCCGCGATAGACCGTGATGGTGTCCTTCTCGTCGTTGGCGCCGCGCTTCCACACCAACACGAGCCGGTCGCGATGCTGCTCGTCGTTGCGCGTCACAAGCACCGGAACCAGTGCAGGGTCCGGCAGGATGGTGAACGTCGCCGTCGCCGTCGCGTAGGGGTTGACGCTTCTCGCGAACGCCGCGTACGTACAAACCCGGTACTCGCCGGCGGCAGCCGGCCCGAAGCGTGCGGCACTCGACACGTCCCCCGGCTCCAGCCGTTGGCCCGAGGTAACCGCCTTGACGCCGGCCTGTCTGGCGTGGTTCTCGGCAGTTCGACCGCAGCGCGTGGCGTCAGGGCCTACATAGGTGTAGAGCAACGACTGGTGCGCGGCCGCTCCTCTCACCGTGACGGGCACGACCTGGCCTTGTGTCACCGCCGGGGGAACCTCCACACGCAGAGACGCGACGGTCGGCGCAGGCGGTCTGGGAGGCGGAGCGTTCGGGTCAGGAATATCGAGGGTCGTGCTGGAGGCAGCGAGAGCCGTGGCGAGCGCGTCCTCAGCAACGTAGGCGCAGAATCGCCACTGCCCGATGGCCGAGGGCACGAAGGAGTAGGCCCGGGAGAACGCTCCAGCGACGACCCCGTCACCTTCGGCGCTGGAAAGCGCGGCAGTGCTGGGATTGCCGTACGCCGACGCGGGACACGGTCCGACTTGTCGGGAGGTGTAGACGAACAGCCGCCGGTTCAGTTCGCTGCTGCCGCTCGCCGTCACGACCATCGAATTTCCGAGCGTCGCCGCGCCACCAACGGTCAGCGCCACCGAGGCATGGGCGTCGCGGACCGTCGTTGTGCGGGTGAGCATGACGCTCGCTGTCGAGTACTCGTCCTCAGCGATGTACGCGCAGAACTGAACGGTTCCGCTGAACTCGGGCGTGTAGGTGTAGGAACGCTGAAAGTTCCCAGCGGCGACGGCGTCGCCGTCCATATCCGCACTCGCAACACCGGAGAGTTCTGCGGAGGTGATGTTGCTCAGGACCGATGTTGGGCAGTCGCCGAACCGTCGGGACGCGAAGACGAACAGCTGGCGGTCGACCTCCGTCCAGCCGCTCACGGTGTACGTGATTGGTCTCGCGACCGCAGGGTCCGCAGACTCCGCGGAGGTCAGCGTCGCGTGGGTCGCACGCGGAGTGAACGCCGTGCCGTCGACGGCCTCGGTCGCCGCAAGCTCACCGGTAGCGAGATAGACGCAGACGCGATGGCTGGTGACGAACGTCGGCACGTACTCGTAGGAGCGCAGAAAGCCGCCGGCAACGACCGCATCGCCGTCGTTCCCACCGGTGGTGCCCGACAACTCGTCGACCGGGGAGTTGCCGAAGACCATGCTCGGGCAGGCAGAGAAGTGGGCCGAGGCGAAGACGAACAGGCGCGTGTTCGCGTCAGCCGTCCCGGAGACCGAGATGGTCACCGGAACGTCCTCAGCAGGGTCTGCCGAGACCGACACCATCATGGAGGAGGCTTGCGCTGCCATCGGCATGACGAACACGGCCAGGAGGACGAACAACGTGCCGAGGCTGATTCGCTGCATGTTCATGCGTGCCCGCACAATAGAGGCCAGTCGGCGCCGTCGGCGCAGTAGCGACGTCTCCGTCGCGATGAAGGACGTGAAGCACCCACGACTACTCACCAAAAAGCGGACTGCAAGGTCAATCGCTGCGTGACTCGCCGGTCGCGACGGGCCGCTCAGGGTGAGGTTCGTCGTGCCGATGACCGAGGGTATGGGGTACAAGCAGTCGCCGGCAGTAGGCCGCGCAGCAGGACAGGGGCAGTGACGACGTCCGGGGTCTACCAAGGCCGAGGCGTCGTCCGATGGGTCTCCGACGTCACCGCCGATGAGCTCAGTGGCTATGAAGTCGTCGAGTGGCCCGGCCTCTATGCAGAGGCCGGGGAGATAACGCTGGCTCGCGGCAGCGGGGTTCGGCGCACGAGACTCGAAAGCCCCGTTGCGGAGTGGTTCAGCTGGCTCAGAGAGGCTGACGCCGTCGCGGTTGTCGGCGTTGTTCTGGACAGCGTCAGAGCGTTAGAGGACTTGGTCGGATTCGTCATCGAGCCCGCCATCCGCTGCGGAGTGGCGCTCCTGGTCTGTGCTGATGCGCATCCCGACGACCTTGACGACGCCGCATTCGTCGAACCCGCCTTCGGCTACCCGTACTCGCTCGACCGACTGCGGTGGCTGCTGCGGAGTCCCCAGCAGGTCCGCGAGGCCCCTGAAGCGCTGCCGGACACCGAGTTCGCTCCCGACGAGCAGCAAGCGCTGGCCGTGCACGCTGGCGGCGGCGTCGTGCAAATCATCGCCCCGGCCGGCAGCGGCAAGTCGACCGTCCTTGTCGAGCGCGTGCGCGAGCTGCGCCGTCGCGGCGTGCCGGCCAGACGCATCATCTGCGTGACATTCAACAGAGCCGCAGCGGGAGACCTCCGCGTCCGGCTCAAAAGAGCCGGCGTCGGTGACGTGTCCGCCCGGACGTTCCACGGCCTGGGTCGCATGCTGCTCGAAGCAGAGGGTCGTCTGCCGGACAACATCGACCCTCCGACGCTGGCGCAGTGGCGACGGTTGGCAGCTCGCGCGAAGGCGCAGGTCGGCAAGGACGGCGTGTGGCTTGACCCAGGTGAGGCTCAGACCGCGGTCAGTGACGTGAAGCTCGGCAAGCTCATGTCGGCCGAGCAGTATGCCTCGACCATCACCGAAGAGACCGGCGGCCGCGAACGCACCGTTGCCGAGCTCTACCGGCTCCACGAAGACCTGATGCGCGAGCAGAGCCAATACGACTACGACGACCTCATCCTGCGCGCCCTGCTCCTTCTCAGAGAGGACCATGTGGTCCGCGAGCGGTGGCAGGGCCGGTTCGAGCAGTTCCTCGTCGACGAGTATCAGGACATTGAGCCTGCGCAAGAGCTTCTCGTCCGACTGCTGGCCGCTCCGGAGGACCAGCTGTTCTGCGTCGGCGACGAGGACCAAACGCTGTACGCGTTCCGTCGCGCGAGCGTGGAGCGAATCATCCTTCTCGACCAGCTCTACCCAGGCCTGCAGCGAGTCCCGCTCGAAACGAACTATCGCTGCCCGCCACTGGTCGTCGCGGCCTCCTCCAGACTCATCTCCGTCAACCGCGTGCGGTTCCCGAAGTCCATCTCGCACGGCGGCCACCACGACCACGCCGGCGTCATCAACCTCGTCCCGGTGTCGAAGCCTGGCGCGGCCGCGGGCGACATCGCGCGAGTCCTCGCAACACGGACGCGCGCCGACATCGCGGTGCTCGCCCGAACCAGCAACCTGCTGCGCCCGGTCGCACTCGCCTGCGCCGACCAGGGCGTGCCCATCGACGGCCCAGACAAGCTGTTCGAAGCGACGGGGGCGCGGCGAGCGTTGGCGCAGCATCTTCAGCTCGCGCTGGCGCCTGGAAAGGCCACAGCAGACCTCGTCAGCGGCGTCTGCCGAACGCCATCGCGCGGCCTCCCCGATGGGCAAGCGCAACCCATCGCAGAGCAACTCCAAGCAGGAGCCTCGTTCGAGGAGGCGTTCGCGAAGGTGCCTGCGCCCACACGCGGCCGCGGCAAGTTGCTCGCGCCCGGAACGCTGTTCGCGCAACTCCGAGTCTGCGTCGATGCCGCGGAGGCTGTCCGTCTGCTGCGCGGCGCTGGCGGATTGGACGACTGGTTCTCACAAGCCGACGGACTCGGCAGCCTGGACCCGTGCGAATGCGAAGCGCTTGAACGCGCGCAAGCCGACGCCGCCGCGCTCACCCCCCAACAACTCCTTGCCCATCTCAACAACCAAGCCCAGAGACTGAAGGCGATTCGGGCCAGAGGAACCGGCATCGAGCTCGCAACCATTCACGGCTCCAAAGGCCGCCAATGGCCCCACGTCATCGTGGTCGGCTGCGACGAAGGCCAACTGCCCCATAGCCTCTCCCAACAGGTCAGCGCAGCTGAAGAGCGCCGCGGCGAGGGCACCGAAGCCGAGCGACGGCTCGCATACGTTGCGTTCACCCGCGCCGGGCACACGCTGGAGCTGCACTACGACAAGGAAAGACCCAGCACTTTCCTTCGCGAAGCCGGTCTCATCGCCCGTCCACGGGTCCAACGACCACGACCGAGAAAGACACCCCGCACGCGCGAGCGTCCCGCCCCCGCCGCGAGAACACCTCCTTCCCCCGCCGCAAGAACGCGCCCCGAGCCGACTTGGCCCCCTGCACCGGAACACGGACGACCGCCTCATCCGTCCTGGACCGACCCGTTCGACCCAAACGCCAACCAGCAGACCTCCACCCCAAGACAGGCGCCTCGCGAGGACGAACGCCCACCCGCCGCCGTGAGGCCGGCGCACCCTGCTCCCGTCGAGCCCACCCGGTCGCTGCTCGGTTGGCTCAAGCGACTGTTCGCACCTCGCCTCTGAGTCGCTCTGCGGATGATGGGCCAACAAGAGCTAATGTTGCGCGGGAGCGACGCTAAGGCGCCTAGGACGCGTTACTGTTAGGTCCACGTAACCGTATGAGGCTCAGCAGACTCCACACAGACGACGCCGTGCTGGCAGAACTCGGTCGGCGCTTGGAGCGCATTCGCTTGGACCGCAATCTCACGCAGGACGAGGTTGCGCACGAAGCGGGCATCTCTCGGCAGACGCTCGGCCGCATCGAAGCCGGCGGAGCGGCGAAGCTGCCGGCCTTCCTCCGCGTTCTGCGAGCGCTCGGCCTGCTGGAGGGCATTGAGCTGCTCGTTCCCGAGCCCCTCCCCAGCCCGATTCAGCTGCTGGAACAGCAGGGCCGGCAACGCCAGCGCGCGCGTCGCAGAGACGCGCGACAAACCGACCCGAGACATTCGGGCAGTTGGACCTGGGGGCCCGAATGACGCCCCGGACGTTCGGCACCGCGGATGCGCCGTTGACACGCGAATGGAAGCCGCGTTGCTGACTGTGCGGCATGCTGCCTGACGGTGTCGCCGTTCACCTTCCGGATGCCAGCATCGGGCCTGGCTACCGGGACTCGCTCGCCGGGCAGTCGGACTTCTCGGTCGAGGACGTTGGCGACCGCGTCGTAGTCGTCGCGCCCCGCGAGGGCGCCGGCGTTGTCCGCGACTATCTGCGGCTGGATTTCCTCTGCGACCGAAGCACCGACCTGGACGACATCGGGGTTTTCGAATCGGTGCGAAACCGCCCTCCTCAGACCAACCGTCGGATGGACGTCCAGCGTCTTCAAAGAGAGCTGCAACGCCTCAGCGCTAGCGCCGGAGACAACCTGGCAGCAGAGTTGGCTGCGGTCAACCTTGCCACTGCACGCGCAGCGCAGCAGGGCGAACTGGCGGCGTACCTGCGCCAACAAGCGGCCCAGACGTTCGAGGACATCCCGAGCAGCTCGTGGTGGTACCTGTCGATGGACCCCGTGATGCTGAGACGGGCCGCATTCTTCCGAACGCAGCTCGGCATGACACTCGCCCCAGACCTGCTGCATGACAGCCGGGAACGCACCTACTTGCGCGGATTCGGCGGCTTGACGATGAGCAACGGTGTCAACTTCACCGAGCTGGTCGCACCGGCCCTGCTGGCGTTCTCGCCCGTGTCGACTGGAATCTTGCTCACGGCCCTGCCCCATGCGGTCGTCCTGATGACCGGAACGCCGATGGAGCTGCGTGTGCCGTGGCCGGCGACGCCACAACAGCTGTTCGAGCCACGCATGTTGAGCGACCAGGGGCCGCGAGCGTCGACCTCGTTCTACGAGAGACTCACCGCGACGGAGGCTCACGAGCTCTTGGAGTGGTGGGTGGGCCGCCTGAACGTTGTTTTCAGTCATGCGCTCGACCCAACGCGATGGGTGCACGGGGTCGACGCGAGCGGCGTCGGCAGTGCATTCCTCGATGTCGAGTCCCAAACCGCATGGCTCGTGTCGCTGGAACGGCTCGTGGCGGACGGGACCTTCTTGCTGGGCCAGCCGTCCGCCCCCGACCTTGCTCGCGTACAGGTCGCGTTCGACCTGCTCGACAAGGCAGAGGCTCTCATCGGCTACGGGAGAGACCGGAGCGGCAAGGGCTTCGAAGCGCTGCTCAAACGACGCTACGTAGTCAGACGACTCAACGCCGCCTGGGAGACGATGCCACCGTCGCTCGCGCGACGATTCCGCGACCACACGAAGGCTCTGTTCGACACGCTCTACTCTCGCGTTCGAGAGAACTCGGCCCCTCCCCGGCTCACGAAAAACGGCATCAAGTTGGCACGCCGGAACGACCCGAGCCGCCTGGATTCCTGGTCGATGGACGACTACGTCGCAGCGCTCAGTCGCGCCGTTCGGAACTCGTCTCACGGACTCCTCGAAATGCTCAGAGAAGGCGACGACCGCTACCTCCTCGCGACGAACACCGGGGACATCCCGCAGGAGCTGACAGAGGTCGCCGCCTTGGTCATGTTTGGACTCATCGCCGACGCCGAGAAGCTCTGCGATGGGACCTGGGCCAAGACGTTGCTCGTTTGACATCGTTGCTCCGCGACCGACGAGAAATTGAGGCTGGTGTCAGACACCGCGCTTCTGCCTCGATGGTTGAGACGGTCAGAGGGTCCCAGACCCCGGCATCGTTGTAGTCGGCGACCGCGGGCATACCCGCGGAGAAAGACGTCTCGTGCCAACGACGATGGTCGCGAAGCACTCGCCGATGACCTCGTCTGTGTGGTCGACAGCAGGCCAATTGCGAACACGCTGGGGTTTGGGCCCAGCGCCATCGCATCGCCGGACGGGGTGCCTTCGTTGATAGGCCCTCTACCCTGCTTCGCCCAACGCATAGGGACATACGCTCCCAGCTCGGATGTCTACAGGAGGAGCCCCCGGCAGCAAGACCGATACACCGACTCAAGCGTCTCTCTCTTCGTTGGCCGCTCTCTCCGCTTCCTGCGCTTTTGTTCTGCCGCGCTGTAAAACGTTGGCCCACACTGAGTCTGCGGAATATCCAGAGAGCAGCGCGGTGAGGACGTCCTGGGTCGTGTCGAGCGTCATCCCTGTGGCCCACACCACCCCCGTGGCACCTGCGACTGGAATAGCGAGCAGAGCAACACCGACCCAGCGAAGTTGCAACCACAGCATCGTGGTTCGTATTTCCCTGATTCTTATTGGTGCGTCAAAGCGGACTCTCGTGGGGACAACGCCGATGTGAAAGAGCGCTCCTGCTAAGACGATGATGTACAGCCCCAGCAATTTGCCGGCGTCAAATTTCGGTCCGAGGTTGAAGTGAGTGACCTTGTCGAGCCAGAAGACGAGGACGACAAGCCCAGCGCCTACGATGGGAGCCCAAAGCGGAGTAGCGCAACGCCAGTAGGCTGACCAGCCGCTGGTTGCGACGCGGTAGATGCGTCGTCTCGGGACATCTACGACACCGTCAATGCTCCGAGGACGGCTGGCTACCTCCTTCAGCAGCTCCGTCCTTTTGGACCTGGGTTCGTCGGACAGCACCTCGTCGACGTCGATGAAGCCACCGATGGCCTGGTGCCTGAGCTCGCTAGCAAGGTGTCCCGTAACAGTCAGGGCTAAAGCCACGCTGATGCCGGAGTCGAGCTCATCGACGATTTTGTCGAGTCTCGCGCCGGGGGTCCGTCTAAGCCATCGTGTCGTCGCATCTCGGAATGAGGCGAGCATCGATGTCACCGAGCTAGCTTGTTGCGGCAACCTCTGAGGCAGCGACGCGTATCTCTCGCAGAGTTCCGAAAGGTCGTCCAGCTTGCCCGAAGCTAACGCTATCTCCGTGTCGCCGCCGGTTTCAGCTTCGAGGAGGTCGCGGCGCGCCTCACGGGCAGCTGCGCGCAGCTCCTCTATCGGGCCGAACTCCACCTCAGCAACTGCCCCGTCCGGTGGCATGACCGCTCCCTGACCGCTCTCTGTAGGATTTACCAAAAGCTAGCAATTCGTCCCCTGACCGTCTAGTCCTGACCGGCAGGAACTGGGCGCCGGTGCACAAGCCAGCGCACTCGACGGCGAGCGGGAATCGCAGCATCTCGTCTCAGCGATACCTCGCGACTGCGGAGCGGACCGCTGTGCTCATGCCCGCGAGTTGGCCCCTCATCCCTGGCGGCTTCCGCAGCTATCTCCATCGAGGCTCGCATGCAGGCGCGGTCAGTGGGCTGAGCCACGTCTGGATGGGTCCCCGCACCATGGGCTGCGGCGGCAGACGGCCAGCCTTGCTCCGGCGTACGGGATGTCGCCACGCTCGTATCCGGGCAAGGTGACGGTGGCGTAGATGGAGTCGGCCTTGGCGCTGTAGGCCGCAGGGAACGGCAGCGTCAGCAAGCGCGCGAGTCGAACGGTGCGGTGCCATCGCCGCAGCGGAGAGCCCGCTCCGCGGTCGCACCCGGCCGGACTGCAGCCGATGCGATGCACAAACTCGATGGTCGCCGTTCGACCCCGGGCACGCGGCGCAGCAGCGACTCGCAACGCGGTCGGTGTGAGGGTGATGCGAACGCCGGCGGTGGCGCGCCATGTGTGGTTCTGGCAGTTGGTCGCTGGCGCGTACGGGCCGGTTTCTCGGAGTAACACGCACAACCGTACGCGTCCGTAGACCCGCGGCGCCCAGTCCTGTCGGCTTCGGACCTTCCGCTGGGCCAGCGCCCTGCCGGTGTTGATGCTCGTGACGGTGAGGGTGGCCGCCGTTCTTGGGCGGTATGCCACGCGGACCTGGGTGGGCTTCGTTGCCTCGAAGGTCAGCGTCGGGTCCAACCCGGCCGTTCGGAATTGCCACGCGCGGTCCATGCGGACGCCGGCTCCGTCGACGTATGCCGCCGAGGCGGCATAGGTTGTGTTCGGCCTCAGCGGCTTGACCGGGATGATGAACGCGCCTGGGTCGGACGCGACTTGCTGGCCCGAGTAGCCGTCGACCGTGCGAATGTCGACGGGTCCGTTGGGCCCGGTCAGCGACGCACCGGCGAGTCTGCCCGGGCGTTCGTCGCCGAACGGCATCACGTACAGGTGCGGGCCGGTTGTCGTGCCCTCGGGCAGGCCGACGAGGTCACCCGGCACGTACGGCGACTCCGCGGCTTTCTCCTCGAAGCGAACGTCACGCACGCCATCTCCTGGGAAGGTGAACAGCTGCGGCGTTGCCGGCGCCGGTCGGGTGTAGCCCGGCCACGTCGTCTGGCACCCCGGTGAGCCGCCGGTCTCCGCAAGCCACGGAGAGAGCAACTGCATGTGGTGATACGGCGCTCCGAGGTACGGGTCAGCGTCGTTCGAGTAGCCATCGATGAACCAGGCCCCTCCGAGGACGCTGTTAGAAGCCGCCCATGCGCCCTGTGGGGTGTACCCCGCCTTGCTGGGGTCGAAGAAGTGCGTCTGGCCGTTCTCCGCGAAGTACGAATCCGCCATCTCGCACGCCAATGACCAGTCGGACCGCTCGACGATGCCAGCGGGAATGCCGTTCGCAGCACGCTCGGCGTTGAGCGCTCTCACCACCCGAGCGCTGTACTCCGATGCATCAGCGACGGTGGACAGAGCGGCCGAGCCAGCTGCGACAGCAACGGTAGCGGCCAGGCACCAGGCCGCGAGCTTCATCGGTCCCCCCGCGATGCGTGGGCAATACCCCGTGGCGTCCGGTCGGCGTCCAGCAGGTGCGGCCATCCCAGGCACCAACGCCCACCTTGGAGGCAGCTGCAGCTGTCGCTGGTGGTCAGGTTCTCGTCCATGCCGTTGCCGCCTTCACGTCCCTTTCCGCGTACACCCGCGGCCCCTATTCGGACTTATCGGCCGCAACTGTTAGGACTTTTACGCTCTAACGCGGAGGCATTGTCTGAGGCACCGTCCGGCGCCGAATGCCGCGACCACGCACCCGCAGTCCCCGCAATCGAGACCTCGCGGCCTTTGGTGATTCCGTCGTGTGGTTTCGTAGGCGCGCCGGCCTCTCTCAGGAAGCACTCGCAGACCTCGCCGACATCCACCCCACAGCGCTGGGCCGCATCGAGCGCGGGCAGCGCAACGTGACCTACGGGACAGTCGGCCGACTGGCTGACGCGCTCGGGGTCCGACGCAGCGACCTCGTCCTTAGAGCCGAGGAATTCGACGCACTTCGCGAGGGCGACAGATGAGCCGAGAGGCGCGACGTCCGCGGGGGACTGACCGCGAGCGCGAAGCGTGAAGAACGAGAATCGGAGCCGCCGACAGCGGCGAGTGCCACCTCTATGAGGCCATCAGACAGATGTCAGCTCGTCGGTGACGTACCGAGGCATTCCGTATGCCCTTTGACGCCGCACATAAGGTGACGCAGGCGATTGAGCGCGAGGCGAACGGGACCGACTTGTAGCCGCTTGTCTGAAGGCTCAGGTACCCCAAGCGCATGCCACGCATCGCGAGGCGCGCGTGCTCTAAGGTCGCATCGCCATGCTGAAGCGTCGTCGAGAGCGCAGAGCCTTCTGGGCCGAAATCGCCGCATCGGTCGAGGCGGTGCGGCCGTCGGTGGAGCTTGCCACCGAAAACATGCAGAACGCCGTTGATGCCGCCATCGCCCACATCGCTGCGATGCCGGGCGCGGCTGCTCGCTGTCCAACTTGCGAGACGCGGATGACGATGGAGCGTGTCAAAGACGGCCGCAAGTGGTGGACTCTGTGGTCTTGCGGCGGCTGTGGAGAGACCCACCGTCCCGCCGACTTCCCGGAGGCCGCGCGCAAGGCCGGCTGGAGCTGATGGCCCGCCAATTCGAACTTCCTCGGGAAGCCGCCGAGTTGGTCGCGCAAGTCCAGGCATTGGAGGAGCAGGCACAAGTAGTCGCGACGCAGCTCACTGCCGACCTTGCCGGGATTCGCGATGCCGCCACGAGAGAGCGCGCGCAGGTCGACCGAGCCAGTGCGGCGCTGGCTAAGGACCGCGAAGCGCTGGAGGCTCTGCTGCAAAGCCGTGTGCGCGGCTTCGAGTTCATCGCGGACGCGTGGGCTGACTACGAGCGCGCACAGGCCGAACGGCTCGCGACGGCGCTCTACTACAAGAAGCATCCGGCACGTGAGGCGGCCAGAGAAGTTCGCGCGAAAGGTAAGCAACTCGCCGAACTGCGCCGCGAACTCAAACGCACCCAATGGGTCCTAGCCCTCTACGAGTTCCACTTCCCGTGGCTGCCAGAGCTGCGCGACATCGAGACCGAGCTCAGCTACGTCCGCGCCGGCGACAGCAGCACCGGAGCATCCGGCCGCAGCGACCCCGTGCAACGATGGCTCTCAGAAGCCGAGTTCGCCGCGTTGTCCGTCGCCGAACGCAACCAGCGGGCACTCGACCGCTACATCAGCTCGGTCAAGACGCCTTGGCAGGTCGGACGCGACTTCGAGCGCTACATCGGCTACCTGCGCGAGAGCGCCGGCGCGCACGTGACGTATCAAGGCATCTTCGCGGGCTTCGACGACCTCGGCCGCGACCTCATCTGCACGACGGACCAGGGCATCGAAGTCGTTCAGTGCAAACGCTGGTCGCGCAAGAAGACCATCCACGAGAAGCACGTGTTCCAGCTCTTCGGAACCGTGGTCGCGATGCGCATCGAACATCCGGAGACCGCAGTGCGCGGGACGTTCACAACCACAACGACGTTGTCGGAGCGAGCGCGGCAATTTGCTGAGCAGCTCGATATCCGCGTCGAAGAGAGCGTCGCGGTCGAGGACTATCCGCGCATCAAGTGCAACGTCGGCCGAGGCGACGAGCGCATCTACCACCTGCCGTTCGACCAGCAGTACGACAGGACGGTCATCGAACCTTCGAAGGGCGAGCGTTGGGTCGCGACCGTCGTCGACGCCGAGGCGCTCGGATTTCGGCGGGCATGGCGTTGGACCCCATCGCGCTCCTAACCGTCATCACGAGTGGCATTGCGCCGCGCGTCAGCTGGAAACCTCGCACTCATGCGAGACGACGTGTTGAGATGCCTTGCCGCAGCTGCCGTTGCCTCTGACTGGGAGACTCCAACGCTTCAAGGGTGGACGGTCAGCGCGGATGAGCCCGTCCATCCGTCCTCGATTAGGAGCTGAGCGCGTCCAACACCAGCTCCGGGATACGTTGCACCCCGCGGCGCAAGCACTCGTCCAAGGGAGCCGCGAGTGGCGAGCTGTCGAGCGCGAGCGCTGCAGTCCAGCCTGCCGGTTCGTACCGGGCGAGCATCGAGAGGCCGAACAGGAGCGTCCACCAACTCATCAATGGCGAGAGCGCGACGCCGCTGACTGCCGGGCGCAGGTGGCGAGGTTCGAAAAGGTTCCCGCGCGTCGCGACGCGGTCGAGCGTCGCGACGTGTCCCATGTAGCCCGGTGACTCGGCCGGGAAGCTCACGAGGATACCCGTGCCGTAGTCGGTCCGCTGGACCATCGGGGACGACAGTCCAGCCATGTGGACGAAGTCGACGCTCGCAGCAGTCGGGTAGTGAGCTTTGATGTGATTGCACAGGGTTTCTGGGTGGTCGTGGTAGCCGACGACGTTGACGCGGACGCGGCTTCGGTCCACCAGGTGTGGATACTCGTGGTCCTCGGGCACGATGAGCAATGGCCGCAACCAGTTCACGCGGGTGTCGGCAGGCAATAGGCTTGCAATCTCCGGCAGCGAAGACCACAACGCTCCAAGAGCCGCTTTCTCCTGAAAGACGTCACTTTCGGTTGCCTCCGCCACGCCGGAGAATGCGTCGACCGCGCGCGGTTTTCTGGTCGGAGTCTCATCGACTCTGTCACCGCTCCCGCGCTGACCAGGGTCGCGGAGGACGTTGATGGCAAGAGGTCGGGTGCCGGTGCCGGGGCAGCTAAGGCCGTGGCCGCGCAGCCGCCACGACGCGGGCGCTTGGGCGGCGGTGATGGCTCGGCCGGCTTGGGAGAGCGCGTAGAAGAGCGCTAACGGACGAGACGCGGCGCCCGCGGCGGTCGCTGCGGCGATGAGTTCGTCGAATTGGGTCAGCGCAGCGCCGTACGTTCTGCGGCGCTCCCCACGGCCGGCCAGGCTTGGAGGCGCAGCACGCGTTGCTCGAAGCTGGAACATGACGGACGCGGCGTCGCTCAAGGCGAGAGCATCGCATCCGCCACGACTGCTGCGCGCTAGTGACCCTTCCGATTCCGTCTCGGTCCGTCGAGCGTGCTTCGCGAGTGACCTCGTCTCAAGAGCTATAGCGGTTCGCCAGCTACCTCGCAGCAACATCACGAGTCGGAGCGCTCACATCTTGTCGGCTCTCCTGGACGCCCGCTCGCGAGCAACCTCGTTGAGAAGGCCGTCACGGACTTCCAGCAGTTCACGGACTGGGACACCGAGCGCGTCGGCGACTGCGCTGACCGAGTCGGGAGAAGCGTGTACTTCGCCGCGTTCCAGCGCTCCGACCTGCTTCACGCTGAGTCCTGTGCGCGAGGCGAGTTCGGCTTGGGTGATATCTCGTCGCGCACGGATGCCACGGACGGCGCGGCCCAACGCAATCCGCCGGGTCACCTCCTGCTCAGCTGTCGGAAGTTGCTCCGTGCTCGCCGCGACGCCAGGTCTTCTGAGACGGAGCGCCGCCAGCACGATGACCAATGTTCGTTCCAGCCTCTCGACGCGAGCCGTCAGACCTGAAAGGTCGTGTTGAAGTGCGGTCGTCGAGGCGTAGACATCCGCGCCTGCCGCAAGCCGGGCGATGGCGGCTTCGCGGATGTACTGCGCAGCGGGCACGCCCGCTTGCTGGCTTGCGACCTTCAGCTGCTCCCAGACATCCTTCGGAAAGCGCACTGTTGTTGTGTGCGGGCCGGCCACGGTCAGCGGTCTCCCCGCCTGACGGCGTCTGCGGCGTGGGCGTTCTCGATGCGCTGTAGCAGTCCTTGGACGAGCGGCAGGTCGGCGAACCATGCCTCGGTTGTCGCGTATGCGTACGGCGGGCACGGCAGAAGGCTGACCTGCAGGAGGTTCCGCTCGTAGACCCGGTCGAGGCCGATAAGGATGGCCCGGTTCCGCGACAGATAGGCCAAGAGCGTGCTGAGCTGCCCCATCGTGAGGTCGTCGAGCGCAATCATCGTTCTGTGGTTGAGCTCCCAGAGTCTCGTCTGGAAGAGCGTGCGATGCGAGTGGTCCAGCACCTTCGGAGGGCTATCGATTGCCTCTGGACGGTCGAGCGGCCCGCGGGCGAGCCGCAGGAGCTGCGCGTCGGTTGATGTTGCAGTCCTACGCGGCCAGGGCCGAGCTGGTTCGGCGAACGGTCTCCAGCGCCGGGTTCTTCCGGGCTGGTCTCCGGGGCGTGCGCCGTGCCAGGCAACCCAGGCGTCGCCGTCGAACGTGACGAGCTGTCGGCCGAGGTAGCAGCGATTCGAGGACCATTCGCCGTGGTCCTCGACAGCGGCGTCTGGTGGTTCGTCGGTGCCGCCCGCCCGTACCAGGCGGCTGCGTGCCTCGTCTTCCCGGGTTCTGACCGCGGTCCATGCGCAGGTCACATCTTCGAGCGCGGCGCGGGCGTGGTGTGTCTCCTGGTTGCTGACGGCGAGCGCCTGGTCGAGCTCGTCGCGTTCGCGGCGAAGCGTTGCCTCGCGCTGTCGCGAGCGGGCCAGTTCGGGCGCGACGATGTCGAGCTCGGCCCGGAGCTCGCGCACTGTTTCGCGCAGATGGTCGGCTGTACTCGGTCCCCGTCTCGGGCCCAGCAGCGCGTCGAATGGGTCCATGGTTCTCGTGCTGAGGCGGCTCGTCATGGCGCGCCGCGCTGCAATGCGCGTTCGAGACGCCGTGCCTCGTCGAGCGTCGGCTCTTCGGTGCCTCGCACGATGCGGCGGTAGCGGCCCAGCGGGATGCCGGCTCTGCGCACCAACGCGTCTTCACGCACGCCGGTTTCCTGGCGGCGCCTCACGAAATCGGTGCCGTCGAACGTCTCGCCGATGTCGGGTGGGTCGCCTTGGAGCGCGTCGCGGCCGACGAGCCATTGCAGCGAGCCGTCCAGAGCGTTCGCGAGCGAGCAGCCGCGCGAGTACGGCAGCCTGCTGACAGCTCGCGCTCCTCCGCGGAGGAGCCGGTCGCGTTCGACTGGCTGAAGGCCGATGGCTTCGAGGCTCTTGGGCGTGAGCGCTTCGAGCAGCTCCAGCGCGCTCGGGTCTGGCGGCTCAGGTTCGCGCAGCCCGGTGGTCCACTTCGACCGTGCCGCGCGGAGCTCGTCATCGGTGATGCGAGCAGCTTCGAGCGCCTCCGCCCAGCCAGGGAAATGCGCGTAGACGTTGTCGATGCTCGCGATGTGCAGCGCGAGATGCTGGTGGGCGTCTCTGCGCGTGCGCCGTCGCCGGCGACGCTGATGACGCGTCCAGCTGATGAAGACGTTCGAGCTCGGCCGTCGGCCTATCGCGAACGCACAGTCGCGGATGGTGCGCAGCACGCTCTCTCGCGTCGTACGAGACGGACGTCGCCTGCCGCGGAATACCGAAGGCTCGGTCGCTCCGACACGGGTCTTGCGGCCGTCGGGCAGAAGCCCCCACGCTGCCCGGCACGCCCAGGCCCACCCGTCCGGGCCACCGCCGCCATACCGCGCGGTCAGCTCCGCAGACGCGGGAGCCCCGGGCCCGCGTCGTCTGTCATAGACCTGCCGCGGGACCTGCACTGGCGCGATGACATGTCCCGGGACCGCGACCGCCACATCGCTGTCGAGCAGTGCAGAAAGTGAGAGCAGTTGGTCGATGCGGCGCTGTCTGGCCGTCCGTGGTGTCGGCCGCAACAGGACCGACAACGCGCGCTCCAGCTCAACGCGGCCTTCGGTTGTGCACGCGTCGACCATCGCCAGCAGTGGCGCGAGGCTTGGCCGCGAAGTCGTGACGCCGAGTCCGACCGTCGTTCTGCTCTCCCCTTCCTCGGTGCCTGTTTCAGCGGCGTCGACGGCCAGGGCGCCCGAGATGCCTCCAGCTGCGGACGAGGCCGCCGGCGATTCAGGCAAGTACGCCGGCGACGCTCTCGGCGACGTCGCCCCCGTCAGTGGAAGAGATGGCGGAGACGGCAGTCCAACGACGCGCAGCGCCGGACGCCGGGAAGGGCCGATGGGCTCGTCACGGCCCGCACCGGCGTTGCCGGACCGCGGAGCGCTGGGAAACGCCACCGTGGCGGCTCCCAGGGAATTGGTGAGCATCAGCCGTCGGCCAGGCGCCGGTTCCAGCCGTCCGGAAGGGCCTGCTCGCAGACCCATCGCCACGGCTGCCGGGTTCTGTGGCGGTAGCGGCTGTACATGCCGGTGTAGGTCGCCATCGGCCTGCCAGCCCTGCTGACGAATCTCTGCTTCTGGATGTACTCCTCGTAGTCGACCTTCGAGAACGGTCGGCCCTTCGCCTCGTAGGCCTCCAGCACGCCCGCGAAGAGGTCCTCTTCAGAGATGCGATGCCGGTCGGGAGCGACATATCTGCCGCGCCCCGTTTCGCCGTCGAGCGAGACCGCCCGGAACGGTCTGTAGCCGCACGCGACCAAGGCGGCATCCCATGGCTTCCACGTGTTGATGAGCTTGTTGTAGGAGGCGAACGCCCGCGGCGGCATCCCCTGCGCGGACTCCTCGTCGAGAATCGCTCTGCGGGCCGCGACGAACTCGCCCGGTCTCGGCACCTTCCCAATGTAGGCGACGACCTCGTCGAGGGCCTCTCTCAGCTGCGCCTCCTCGTAGCCATAGCCCGATGACGGACGCCAGATGCCCGCCCGCACCTGCCGCGACCGGCCATCCGGCGGCGGAGCGTCAGCAGCTCTCAACGCCTGTGCCTTGCACGCCATGAACCCGCTGTACGCGTCGAACGGGCCCTGCGACCGCGGGCGCCGCCCTGGCGTTCCCAACACCTGCGGGAGGTTCGCCCACGACAGGAAGTCGCGGAACGAGAAATCGTCGTGGCCCCGCTCGCGCCAGAACACAGCACACTCACGCAGCCCCAGCCGAATCTCATCCCACGTGTAGGCGCCACCGGTCTGCGCCACCAGCGTGTCGCCACCCTCGACCGTCTCGACATTCGCGCGACGCAGCACGTCGTTCCAGCTTCCGCGGACCCACGCTCGCATCGTGCTCGGCGCGACCCAGTCCGCCTCCCGGAATCGCACCCGCAGCTCGCAGTACCGCTCCTCCGTCAGCGAGGGCACCCTCCCTGCCTCGTCGCTGGCGTCCGCGACCAGCATCTCGCGCGCCTCACGAATCGACTGGACGAGGCGACCCATCCGGATGTCGTGCGAGCTGCCGGAGTCCTTCGGCACCACCAGTCGCGTGCGCAGCGCGTCGACGAACTCGTGCTGCGTCGCAACATCGAGCTTCTGCACGGCAGCCCACAGAGCGCCAGCGACCGGGTCCGCCAACAACGCGCCAGGCGCCGGGCCCGCCGAGGCCGCCCCTGCGGCAAGACGCCGAGCAGCCGTGTGC
>JBAUGM010000626.1:0-2953 GCA_049679725.1 Tepidisphaeraceae bacterium | reverse complement strand
ATTCGGCGGAGCCGCTCCGCGGGAAGCTCGGGCGAGACGCCCAAGCCACGTTCACGGTCGTCGTGTACGTCGCGGTTCCCGAAAAGTACTTCACGCCGCTCTCGGCGTGCTTCGAGAGCGAGACGAGCCGGTCGAGTTGGATCGACGCCGGAGCACCGCGGCGCTCTTGGAACGCGACCTGCCATGGCCCGGGTACTTCGACCGACGACGGGATCGAGTCCACGTTCGCGCGATGCTCGCGGCCGTCGACGAAGCGGACAACGTAGCTGCCGGGTTCGGTTGCGACGAAGGACCGATCATTGGAGGCGAGCGCCGCGTCGTTGGCGACTTCCTTCCCGCCGTCGCGCGTGATCGAGGTAATCCAGTTGTCGCTTAGCGGCTCGCGGAAGACGACGAAGATCGACCCGCCGGCGTCGAGCGCCAGCGGCAGGCGCACGCAGCCATTGGCGGCCTCGAACGATCTCGCCTTCGCGACCGTGCCGGTCATCGCGTCCCACAGTTCCGGGCGGCGCGAACCGGCGCGGAAGTCGGCGGTGATGACCACCGGCTTGCCGGTCTGGTTCGTCAGGAAGTAGGCGTCGACGTTTTCATCCGTGCGGTGGATGAACTCGATCGTGGCGCCTTCGGCCTCGCTCGTGAACGCGAAGTCGGGCTTCACGCCACTGCCCTCGAGCACCTCGTCGAGCGACCTGGCGACGCGCACGCGCTTGTCGGACGAGTCGCTCCACAGCTTCTTCACCAGGCCGTTCCACTCGGCGAGGTTGTTGCGCAGGTCGATCAGCCCGACCGTCGCGACGGGCGCCGGGCCGACGACGACCGCGCCATCGTTCACGAGCTTGTCGAGTTGCTTGAGCACCGCCACGCTGGTCGACCAGCGATTCGGCAGCACGAGCACGGCGTACGACGTCCCCGCCGCCAGCTTGATGCGGCCGTTCTCGACCGTCGCGCCCAGCAGCTGCCTGGCGGCGAGAAGGTCCCACTTGTAGCCCTGCGGCGTCTTGAGGTAATCGGCGAAATCATTGCGCTCCAGGTCGTCGTGGCGGAGTAGGAGCACGTCGCGCGAATCCCGGCCCTTCTGGAGCAGGTATTGAGCGCGCGCGAGGTACCAGACGAAGTCGGTCGCCTGCGGCCACCAGGTGTTGTGCCGGCCGAAGTGCGTGCCGTAGCGCGAGTGCGTGAAGCCCGGCGCGACGTCGTTCCGCGGCTGGTGGATATACGAGTGGAAGCACATCCGGTTGATGCCGTAGGCCAGCGCGAGGTCGCCGATGGGCTTGAGGCTGGCGAGCGTGTCCTGCCAACGCCCGTCCGGCGGGCGCGAAGTGAACGACTCGGCCGCCACAATCGGCTTGCCCGTCGTGTGCGCGATCGACGTCGCGCGCTGGCAGCTCTTGCTGTACGTGTGGATCCAGAACTCCGCCATCGGCACGTCCACGGCCTCGCCGGCGCTGAACTCGTCGAGGAAGCCGGCGTAGGCCTCTGCGTAGAACTTCATGCCGTGCCGATTGGCCAGCTCGCGCAGCGTGCCGTAGTGCTGCGCGATGAGTTGGCCGAGCGTCAGGCGGAAGTCATTGAGGAATGCTTCGGACTCAGCCAGCGAGCCCACGACGCGCCCCGTGACGCACGGCAGCATCGGGATGATGTCGTAGCCGCGCTGCTGCTTGAACAGCGCGGGGAACGTCGCCGTCCAGTTCTGCGGGCCGGCTTCCCAACTGTCGGCGAGCATCGCGTTGAGCGTCTTGCCCGCGTGCGGGCCGGCTTCTTTGATCAGACGTCCAAGCGCCTTGTCGAAATGGAACTTCGCGACCTCGGGATCGAACTTGTCCGATTCGAGACCGTGGCCCTCGTCGACGGCCGGGTGGTTGGTACTGCCGGTGGCCGTGTAACCGAAACGCAGGACGACCCAATCGCCCTCCGCGGGCGCGGTCCAGCTCAGCTTGCCGTCCTTGAAGTGCTCGGTGAGGTTCAGCACCTTGGCCGCGGGAATCGCGTCCGGATCGCTCGTGTTCGTGCCGGTCGTCCGCGGATCGCCCTGGAGCTTCTCGATGCCGATCTTCGTGTTGATCTCGTCGATGCGCGCGGCGCTGGAGAGCGACAGCCCGCCCACGCGCAGCGGGTACGGCTGACGCGACGCGTCGGCGGAGAACTGGACGCGGAACTGCGTCGCCTTCGTCGGCTCAAACGGGACGAACAACCCCCGCCCGGTCTGGGCCGTGCCGGTGGACTCGTTGAAGTTCCTGATCGTGCGCCACTTCTTACCGTCATCCGACACCTGAATGAGGCCAAGGTATTTGAGCTGCGTGCCGGGCGGGGCGACGTCGATCTTCAGGAGGCGGCGCGACGTCGGCTGCGGGTAGGTGAAGACGACGGTGTGCGCCTTGCCTTCGGGGAATTTCACTCCGGTTTTGGCGTCGCCGTCGCCGAGGGGTACGAGGTCGAGCCCTTCGACGGAACTGGTGATGCTCGGCGCCGCGGCCGTGTCCTTCGGATCGGCGGGCACGGCGAGAACGACCACGTCGCGGTAGAAGTCCTTGTTCGTCTTCGGCTGCGCGAGCGCGCCCGCGAACGGCTTGCCGCCGCTGACTGGTGTCTCCGTCCACACGATCATCTTCATTGACTTTTCCGGCGTGATCCACGGCCCACCGGACATCGACCAGCCGGGGCAGTTCATCACGCCGAGCTCCAGCCCCAGTTCCTCGGCTGTCTCGATTGCGTAGCGGACGTGCTCATGCCAATTGTCCGTCCCGTAGCGCACCGGTCCCGGCGGCTGGTACAGGCTCGTGTCGAACATGTGGAGCCCGCCCATGCCCGCCTTTATCGCGGCTTCCATGTCGGCGCGGATGCCTTCCTTGCTCACGTTGCCGTTGATCCAGTGCCACCACCCGATCGGCCGGGCGATGCGCGGGGGATCGACGAACTCCTGCTCGATGGAGTTGGCGTGCGCGAGCGCGCCGAG
>JBAUGM010000625.1:0-11716 GCA_049679725.1 Tepidisphaeraceae bacterium | reverse complement strand
CCCCAACCCTCTCCCCGGGGTACCGGTGAGAGGGAGAAGGGCGCGCGATGACGGCCCTGGCTTCGGCCAACCTCGCCATCGACACCGTCCGCGCTGACGCCGCGCCCGCCGACAACCTGCTGCGCCGCGTCGCGCGCAGTGGGCGCGTGATCGTCGGCGGCGGCATCCTGCTCATCGTGCTGATCGTGTGCGTCGTGACGCTCCCGCTCACGCTGCGGCAGGGCAGCGCGTGGCACTATGACGGCCAGCAGCCGCGGTTGGTCCGCCAGCCGCCGTCGCTGTCGCCGGCGTCGAGCTGGTTCGGCACCGACAACCTCGGCCGCAGCATCCTCGCCCGCAGCCTCTTCGGGGGGACGATCAGCCTCTGTATCGGCATCTGCGCCGCGATCCTCTCGGTCTTCCTCGGCGTGACCGTCGGCCTCGTCTCCGGCTATCGCGGCGGGTGGGTCGACAGCCTCCTCATGCGCTGCGTCGACATCCTCTACGGCCTGCCGTACATCCTCCTCGTCATCCTCCTGAAGATCGCCTTCGAACAGCCGCTGACGACGCTCTTCCGCTCCGGGCAGGTCGCCAACTTCATCGTGCTGGTCTTCGCGATCGGCGCCGTGAGCTGGCTGACGATGGCCCGCGTCGTCCGCGGACAGGTGCTGTCGCTGCGCTCCCAGCCGTTCATCGAGGCGTGCAAGGCCGCGGGGCTCCCGGAGTGGCGGATCTTCCTCGTCCACCTCCTGCCCAACCTCATCGGCCCGATCACCGTCTATGCCACGTTGATCGTCCCGAGCGCCATCCTCAACGAGTCCTTCCTCAGCTTCCTCGGCATCGGCATCAACCCGCCCGTGCCGACGTGGGGCTCGCTGGCGAGCGAAGGGATGCTGCCCGCGCTGAATCCGAACAACCCGCGGTGGTGGATGCTGGTTTTCCCTTGCGTGCTGCTCGCCGTCACGCTTTTGAGCCTGAACTTCGTCGGTGACGGGCTCCGCGACGTCTTTGACCCGAAGCGCGACGCCGCGAAAATCTGATTCTTCAGCCCGCAACGGATCACTCGGCCGATCATGAGTAGGACGGGGCAATCCGCCGCTGGTGACCGCCGCGGTTTGCGAGTAACTTGCGCCCCCAGGAGAACCATGACGATACGACGACCCCTCGCCGCCATCCTCTGCCTCCTCGCGTGCGTCTTCGCCGGTTGCGACCGCTCGGACAGCGGCACGACGGGCAGCGGCGGGTCATCGGGTGGGGCGCCGACCACCAGCACCACGCCGTCCGCAGCAGGCGCCTCCATGCCGAAGATCGGCATCCCCGTCGGCACGAAGGAGACGTATAAGCCCGTCCCCGGCAAGTATGGTGGTCGCGTGGTAAGCACACACCTGGGCGAGCCGAAAAGCTTCAACCCGATCGTCGCCAGCGAGATGAGCACGGTCGAGTACACGACCCGGATGTTCGAGGGCCTCACCCGTGCCAACGCGTTCACGGGGGAACTGGAGCCGGGGCTTGCCGAGAGCTGGTCGGTCGCGGACGACGGCGTCACCTGGACGTTCAAGCTTCGCAAGGACGTCGTCTTCAACGACGGCACGCCGTTCAATGCCGACGACGTCGTCTTCTCGTGGAACGACCTCGTCTTCGACGTCAACCGCCCGGCCGATAAGCCCGACCCGCGCTGGCCGTGCTCGATGCGCGACCTGATGACCTTCGACGGGAAGATCGTCAAGTTCGAGAAGGTCGATGATTACACCATCCGCGTCATCACGCCCGTGAAGATCGCGATCCTGCCCGACATGCTGGGCGACCCGATCCTGTGCAGCAAGAAAAAGTACGAACCGCTCGTCAAGAACGGCACGTTCGGCGGAGCGATGGGCGCCGACGCGACGGCGGGGGACCTCGTCGGGACCGGCCCGTGGATCCTCGGGGAGTACGTGCGCGGCGAGCGCGTCACGCTCAAGCGCAACCCCCGTTACTGGCGCAAGGACGCCAAGGGGCAATCGCTGCCGTACCTCGACGAGCTGCGGTTCCTCGTCGCGGCGTCGACGGACATCGCATACCTGAATTTCGAGCGCGGCGTAACCGATTTGTTCCACATCCGCTCGGGCAAGGACGTCGCGTCCCTCAAGCCCAAACAGGCCAACGGCAACTTCGAGTTCTACGCCCTGGGCGCCGCTCACAGCACGAACTTCCTCGCGCTGAACATGAACGAGGCGGCCGCCAAGGCGGGCAAATTGCCCGCGTACAAGGTGAAGATGTTCCGCGACCGCCGCTTTCGTCAGGCGATATCACACGCGACGGACCGCGCGTCGATCGTGCGCAACATCTTCCGCAACCTCGGGCACGCGCAGTACGCGCCGTTCTCGCTGGCGCCGGGCCCGTTCAAGATGGACGTTCAGCCCGTCGCCCATGATCCCGCCAAGTCCAAGGCGCTGCTGGCCGAGATGGGCCTCGCCGACCGCAACGGCGACAAGATCCTGGAGGACGCCGACGGCAACAAGGTTTCGTTCACCATCGTCACCAACTCGGGCAACACGATCCGCGAGGAGATGGCGAACTACATCGCGACCGACCTGCGGGCGCTGGGCATGGAGGTGAACACGCTGTTCCTGGAGTTCAACCAGCTCATCGATCGCCTCGACGTCTCCTACGACTGGGAGGCGATGATCATGGGCTTCACCAGCTCGTGGGATCCCCACGGCGGCGCGAACTTCTGGAAGAGCTCCAGCCGCAACCACCTGTGGTGGCCCGAGCAGAAGACCCCTGGATTTCCGTGGGAGAAGCGGATCGACGAGATCTTCGAGAAGGGCGTCCAGGAGCTGGACAAGCCCAAGCGCAAGGCGATGTACAACGAGTGGATCCAGATCGTGTACGAGGAGCAACCCGTCATCTACAACGCCGTCCCCGAGCGCGTGGACGTGATCCGCAAGCGCTTCGGCAACCTGTTCCCGTCGCCGGCCCCGATGACGGAGTTCGCGTCGTTCCACAACGAGGACGAAATCTTCATCCTCGACGGCCAGGACAAGTGAACCTCGCACCATGACGGCGTACATCATCCGGCGGCTGATCTTCGGCGCCGTGCTCATCTTCCTGTCGTCGATCGTCTCGTTCACGATCCTCAAAGCTTCCCCGGGCACCGCCGTCGCCGCCGATTTCGACCCGCGCATGAGCGCCGAGTACCGCGAGCAGCAGAAGCGGCTGCTCGGGCTCGACCGTCACCCCGTCCGCCAGTACCTCGACTGGCTCGGCGTCTCGCACTTGTTCGGCGATGAGGAGCGCAAGGGGGTGCTTCAGGGCCACCTGGGCGTCAGCTTCCAATACCGCCAGCCCGTTTCAACGCTGATCAAGAGCCGCCTTCCCGCGACGATCGCGCTGAACGTTGCCGCGCTGGCCGTGACGTGGCTCGTCGCGCTGCCGCTGGGCATCTTCGCCGCCGTCAAGCAGTACAAGTGGCCGGACAAGATTTTGAGCACCGTCAGTTTCGCGGGCATGAGCCTGCCCAACTTCTTCCTCGCGCTGGTGCTGCTGTGGCTCTTCGCCAGCCGCTGGCAGGTCATTCCGCCGGGCGGGCTGCGCGATCCCATCGCGCACGACAGCTTCTCGTTCTGGGGCAAGCTGCTCGACTACGCCCACCACCTTCTCCTGCCCGTCACCGTGCTCGCCTTCGGCGCGCTGGCGGAGCTTCAGCGCATCACGCGCGGGAACATGCTCGAAACGCTGCGCATGCAGTACGTCACGACCGCCCGCGCCAAGGGGCTGGACGAGCGCACGGTCATCTACAAACACGCGCTGCGCAACGCGGTGAACCCGCTGATCACCATCCTCGGCTTCGAGTTCGCGGCGCTGTTCGGTGGGGCGGCATTGCTCGAGATGGTCATCAACTACCCGGGTATGGGCGTGCTCCTGCTCGAAGCCCTGCGCTCGAAGGATCAGCCGCTCATCATGAGCCTTTTCCTCATCGCCAGCGTCATGCTGGTGCTGGGCAACCTGCTCGCCGAGATCCTGCTGGCCATGGTCGATCCGAGGGTGAGCTATGCCTGATGCCACCGCCCTCACGCCCAAGCGGCCCGAGTCGGACCTGGCCGTGCCACTGGCCGACGAGAAGATCGTCGTGCACGGCCCCGCCCGGCTGGCGTGGCGGCGCTTCCGCCGGCACCGTCCGGGAATGGTCGGGCTGGCAATCCTCGTCCTGCTTTACCTGATGGCGATCTTCGCGGACTTCCTCGCGCCGTATCACTACACCAACGAGCAGCGCGAGCTGCACTGGGCGCCGCCCAGCGCGATCCGCTTCTCCGACGCCGGCGGCTCATCGCTTCGGCCGTTCATCCACCCGTTCCGCATCAACTTCGACGAGAACTTCAACACCGTCCTCGAGCCCGATCCCTCGCGCCGATGCTACCTGCGCTTCTTCGTCCAGAGCGAGCCGTACCGGTTGCTGGGCATCATCCCCATGCGCACGCGCCTCTTCGGCGTCGACGCGGTCCCGAACGACCAGGGCCAGTATTTCTCGCGCATCTACCTCCTGGGCGGCGACGGCTCCGGGCGCGACATCTTCAGCCGCATCTGTTACGGCGCCCGGGTCTCGATGACGATCGGGCTCCTCGGCGCGGCGCTGGTCCTCGTGATCGGCCTGACCGTCGGCGGGGCCAGCGGGTACTTCGGCGGGTGGGTCGACGACGTGCTCCAGCGCCTCTGCGAAATGATCATGCTGCTGCCGGGCTTCTACCTGCTCCTGTTGCTGCGCTACATGTTTCCCGCGAACATGGATTCCCGAAAGGTCTACTTCGCGGTCATCCTGATCCTCTCGCTCGTCGGCTGGGCCGCGTTCGCGCGCGTCATCCGCGGGATGGTCCTCTCGATCCGCAAGGAAGACTACGTGCAGGCCGCCCGCGCGATGGGGTTGTCGCACGCGCGGATCATCGCGAAGCACGTGATCCCGAACACGATGGGCTACGTCGTCGTCGCCACGACACTGCGCATTCCGGGCTACATCATCGGCGAATCGGCGCTGTCGCTGCTCGGCATCGGCATCATGGAGCCGACACCCTCGTGGGGAAACATGCTGGAGAAGGCGCGCGACATCCTCGAGCTGAACCAGCACCCGTGGGTGCTCTGGCCCGGCGTGTTCATCTTCGCGGCGATCATGGCGTTCAACCTGGTGGGCGACGGACTGCGCGACGCGGTGGACCCGCGGGGATTGACGAAGTGAGAACGGACGAAGGACGCCGTTCGATGATCGAATCCCGCGCGCACCGCACCTCGGAGTACCTCGGGATGACGTGCCGCGAACGATGACGATGGTGATGGAGCCGATGCGATGGAGTTGACCTGATGCCCGACCCGCTCCTCGAAATCAAAGACCTCAACGTCGCCTTCGACACCGAGCGCGGCCAGATCCGGCCCGTGCGCGACGTGTCGCTCACCATTTTCCCCGGGCAGACCGTCGCCGTCGTCGGCGAGAGCGGGTGCGGGAAGTCGGTCACCGCGATGTCGATCCTCCGCCTCATCCCGCAGCCGCCGGGCAAGGTGCTCGGCGGGTCGATCCGGCTCGAAGGGCGCGATCTGCTCACGCTCCCCGAACGCGACATGCGCCGCGTGCGCGGTAAAGACATCGCGATGATCTTCCAGGAGCCGATGACGTCGCTCAACCCGGTCTACACGATCGGCGAGCAGATCATCGAGGCCGTCGTCCTCCACCAGCACGTCTCCAAGCGTGAGGCGCGCGCGATCGCCGAGCAGGCGCTGCGCGACGTCGGCATCGCCGACCCCGGCCGGCGCCTCGACGAATACCCGCACCAGATGTCAGGCGGCATGCGGCAGCGCGTCATGATCGCGATGGCGCTCTCCTGCAAGCCCAAACTCCTCATCGCCGACGAGCCCACGACGGCTCTCGATGTCACCATCCAGGCCCAGATCCTCGAGCTGCTGAGAAAACTCCAGCGCGAGCAGGGCATGGCGATCATGCTCATCACGCACGACCTGGGCGTCGTGGCGGAGAATGCCGACGTGGTGGCGGTGATGTACGCCAGCCGCATCGTCGAGTGCGCGAAGGTCGAAGAACTGTTCGACAATCCTCAGCATCCGTACACGCAGGGCCTGTTCCGCTCCGTGCCGAAGCTGGGCGCGCACAGCGAGCGCCTCGCGACGATCCCGGGCACCGTGCCCAACCCCGCGAAGTTCCCGCAGGGTTGTAAGTTCCACACGCGCTGCCCGCACACGCGCGAGCTGGCGGCCAAGGCCGGCATCGAGGATACCGTCGAGATCACCAGCGCCGGGGAGCGGTTCCGCGTGTTGCGGCGGTGTCACGTCGAAGAGCCGCAGCTTCGCGCGGTGATGCCAAACCACGGGGCGGCATGTCACCAGATCGAGTCGTATGACCGCGCGACCGTTATGGTCCCGAATCTCCCCGACAAGCGTGAAGTCGTGCCCGTCGCCGTCGTCGACGGCGATCCCGAGGCCATCGTCAAAGAGGAGCTGCGAACTTCGTGAGCGAAGCCCCAACCGTGTCGTACGCCTCCGCTCCCACGGACGACGATGGCCGAACGCCGCTGCCGCCCGGCGCGCCGCTCGTCGAGGTGCGCGATTTGCGCACGCATTTCCCGATCCGCAAGGGCGTGCTCGCGCGCACGGTAGGGCACGTGAAAGCCGTTGACGGCGTCAGCTTCGACATCGCGCCGGGCAAGACGCTGGGGCTCGTCGGGGAGTCGGGTTGCGGCAAGACGACCGTCGGCCGAACGCTCCTTCGCTTGATCCCCGCGACGTCCGGCGAAGTCCGTTACCGCGGCCGCGATTTCTTCGCCTATAAGGGCGAAGAGCTCCGCCGGCTCCGGCGGCACATGCAGATCGTCTTCCAGGACCCTGTCAGCAGCCTCAACCCGCGCATGACCGTCGGCAGCATTATTGGCGAGCCGATTCAGGTACACGGCATCGCCAACGGCAAGGAGAAGCGCGACCTCGTCGCCAGCCTCCTGGCGCGCGTCGGCCTCGACCCGTCGTACGGCCTCCGCTACCCGCACGAGTTCTCCGGCGGGCAGCGGCAACGCATCGGCATCGCGCGGGCGCTGGCGCTGAGCCCCGACTTCATCGTCTGCGACGAGCCCGTCAGCGCGCTGGACGTCTCGATCCAGTCGCAGATCCTCAACCTGCTCGACGATCTTCAGCGCGAGCGCAACATCGCGTACCTGTTCATCGCGCACAACCTGGCGGTCGTCGAGCACTTCTCCGATGAGGTCGCGGTGATGTACCTCGGGCGGATCGTCGAGAAGGCGAGCAGCCGCGAGCTGTACGCGAACCCCAAACACCCGTACACGATGGCACTGCTCTCCGCTGTCCCCGAGCCCAACCCGCGGCCGAAGCGCAAGCGCATCGTGCTCAAGGGCGAAGTTCCCTCCCCCAGCAATCCGCCCACCGGTTGCCCCTTCCACCCGCGCTGCCCGCTCGCGCGCCAGGCCGCCGCCGACGCGAATGCGACCGACACCGTCGAGATCACCAGCGCCGGCGAGCGCTTCCGCGTGCTTGCCAAGTGCAAGAACGAGCTGCCCCCGCTGGAGCAGAAGGAAGGCGAGAGCGGCCACGTCGCGGCGTGCTGGGTGACAAAATAGCGGACCGCCTTCGTCGTCAAACCCTCTCCAGCTTCAACGCGAAATGTTTCCGCACTTGCCGGCGTCTGTTTCAGCGGCAGAATGATCCGCGGGGGGCGTCCCCCGCATCGGGGAAGCGGCGGCGGCGCGTGCCACGTCGAGTCCATTCCCGGATCGACTGCTCATTTCGGGGACAACCCATATGTTGCGTGTGGCGTCTTCGCGTCGCGCGGTGAGTTTTGAGTCCATGGAAGCCCGCCGCCTGTTCGCGGCGGATCTGGTGTCGGATGCGGCGGGGCTGTACGCCACCGATTCCATTACCGTTGACGGGCTGACGTACTTCTTCGCCAACGACGGTGTCCACGGCCGGGAACTGTGGGCGAGCGATGGAACCGCAGCAGGGACGCGGCTGGTCAAAGACCTGACGGCAGGCGCGGCGGGTACTGACCTGCACTCGATGTACCGGGCGGGAGGACGCGCGGTCTTCGTCACCGAGGCCAACGCGCGCGTCGAGAACGGCCGTGGCGTTGCCGACTACACCGTTTGGGTGAGCGACGGCAGTGCCGGCGGCACCACGGTCCTCCTGAACTTGAGCGGGGTGGGTTGGCCGACCTTCAGGGAAGTCGGCGACCGGTTGGCGTTTGCCGTGCGGCCGCCCAGCGGCGCAACCAGCGGTCACGACGCCCTGCTGTACTTCACCGACGGCACGGTCGGCGGCACGAATTTAGTCAAGGCGTTCCGCGCGACCGGCGACGAAAGCTACTGGATCCCCAAACTCTTCGCGGCCGGCGATCGGGTCGTCTTCAGTCCGGACCACCGCAGCCTCTGGGCCAGCGACGGAACGGAGGCGGGCACGATCGACCTCACGGCGGAAGCCGGGAATGGCACGTTCGACGAAGGCAACATGGCCGAGGCGAGCGGTCGAGTGGTCGCGCCGCTCGGTGCGGGATCACGCGGTATTGTCGTGACGGACGGAACGCTCGCGGGCACGGTCACGCACGGTTTCGGATCGATCGGCAACGTCGAAGGCCACATCTTTGCGGTCGGGGGTGACACCTACTACTTCGTCGAGGTCAAGTCGGAGGGTGACGACCTCCGCAAGACCCTCTTCGCCATGGACATCGACGATGGCGCGTTGACGGCCGTCTACACCACGCTGGGCAGCGGTCGGTTCATCACGCCCTTCGTGGCGGGCGACAAGCTGTTCGTCTCCGAAACGAGCAGTGGCGCCGCGGGTGGTGGCGCCCTCTACGTGGTCGAGAACTCGGGCGCTGCGAGGAAGATCCTCGACCTTCCGGTGAACAGCACGATCGCCTTGGGTCGGGCGGTCCTGTTGAACGGCATCGTGTATTTCGACCTCTACCTTTCCCAGGGAGAAGAGCAGCCGGAGGGGTATCACGGCGAGCTGTGGCGAACTGACGGCTCGACCGCCGGCACCGGCAAGGTTCGCGACCTGTACGACGGCTTAGCGAAGCCGACCCTCACATCGGTCGCCGGAAAACTCGGCGTCACGCTGACGTATACGGAGAAGGTGCCGGCGGCAGTGATCGATGGTGTCCAGTACTACCACTACCTCGAAGCCGGCATGGAGTCGACAGTCTACGACCCGAGCGAATTGAACCTCGGCCGCGCCGGCGCGACGGCCCGCGTCGTCAACGGCGTGTTGCGCCTCGGTGGCTCGCTGAGCAATGACACCTTCCGCCTCTACCGCCGCGCGAGCAACCCGGACGAACTGGTCGTCGAGTACAACGGCAACGTCCGCAGCTTCGCGTTCAGCTCGATCCGGCGCATCGTCGCCGACCTCCATGATGGCAACGACCGCTTCGAGATCGTCGAAAGTGAAGGCGGCGCGATCCGCACGCGGACGAGCGTCTTCGGCGGCGACGGGGCCGACACCATCATCACCGGCACCGGCCAGGACACGATCGTCGGCGGCAACGGCGGGGACCTCATCCGCGCGCGCGGCAACGCCGACCTGATCGACGGCAACGGCGGCCGCGATCGCATCAACGCCGGCGCGGGCGACGATCGCGTCGGGGGCGGCACCAACTACGACCAGGTCGTCTCGGGCGCGGGCAACGATGTGCTCTTCGGGCAGACTGCCATCGAGATGGCGTTCGGGCAAAACCTCGAAGGGGAAGACCTTCTCGGCGACGTGTTGCTGCTGGCGGAGTGATCGCGCGGGTTGCCCGGTTCTTGTTGCCAGATGACGTGCCGATGCTCGAGATGAGCCCGCCAGGCCATTCCAAGGGTAACTGACATGACAACGTTTTCGCCCGTCTTTGAGCTCGAATCGCTCGAGCTGCGCCGTTTCCTCGCCGTCGATCTCGTCTCCGACGCCGTGGGCCTCTACGCCACCGAATCCGTCATCGTCGACGGCACCGCCTATTTCTTCGCGGACAACGGCCAGAGCGGCCGCGAGCTGTGGCGGAGCGACGGGACGGCCGCGGGCACCGCGCTCGTCAAGGATCTGACGCCGGGCGCGGGCGGCACGAAGTTGATCGCGATGTTCGAGGTCGGCGGGCGCGCCGTGATCGTGACCATCGCCGACCAGGTCATCGAAGGCGGCTACGCCCGCGCGAACTACATCGTCTGGTCGAGCGACGGCACGGCCGAGGGGACAACGGCCATCGCGAGCTTCACGAGCGCGGCAGAGGTGAAGTCAAAGCAGGTGGGAGACCAGCTTGCCCTCTTTGTGTATCGCCGCAGTTCCGTGGGCAGCGGCAACTTGAACGACGGGCTGCTCTACTTCACCGATGGCACTGCCGGCGGCACGCGGATGGTGAAAACGTTTCTCGCCGGCGTCACGCCGCACGGCGACGAGTACACCGTTGGCGCATCAAGACTCTACGCTGCGGGCAACCGTCTCATTCTTCCGATGGGCGACGAAGCGATCTGGTCCAGCGACGGGACGGCCGCGGGCACGATCGACCTCACCGCGATGATGCATCCGGCGCGCGTTCCGAGCTATTTCGGCGTCCTCTCGAACATCGTGGAGGTCGGAGGAAAAGTCATCGTCCCGGACGCGGAGAACCGCGCGTTGTGGGTGACCGACGGTACGGTGGCGGGCACGGTGCATCGCGACTTCCACGTCGAAGGCCGACTGGAATTCCACAACGCCGCCGTCGCGGGCGGCAAGTACTATTTCCTAACGGTTCGCTCGGCCGACGACGGCAGGCAGATCCGCAAGACGCTCTACGCGCTCGACCTCGAATCCGGTGCGCTCGCGGCCGTCTACGAGCCGGCGGGAGACGCCAGCGACAATCGTATTGCCCTGACGCCCGCGGGCGACGACGTGCTCTTCGTTGACGAGAACAGCGAGGACCAAACCGCCGCGCTGTTCACGACGGACGGGACATCGGCGGGCACCGTGAAGCTTGCGGCGTTCTCAGGGTTCCCGCTCATCATGACGCAGGTCGCGGTGGACGGCGTCGTCTACTTCGCAGTCGCCACCGGCGGCTTCGACCCCGGCTTCGAGGTGGAGCAAACAGGCGTCGCCGGCTGGGTGGGCGAGCGCGGCCCCGGCGGGAATCCGGCTCGGATGCGCATCATCAACCAGGGAAGTCCGACCCGCATTGAATTGTGGCGAAGCGATGGGACGGTTGCAGGAACCGCCGCCGTCCGCTTGCTGTGGGAGGGCGACGCCGGCGGAAAACGCGTGATGACCACGCTGACGGCGGCCACCGGAAAGCTCGTCGTTCGCACCGATGTCGAAACCGGAGTGACGCCTGCGACGGCATGGTCCTTTGCCTCGCTGACGCCGATCTTCGACGAGACGATCGTCTACGACCCGCGCGAGTTGAGCATTGGCCGGGCGGGCGCTTCGGCGCGACTGGTCAACGGCGTGCTCCGCATCGGCGGGTCGCTGGACGACGACGCCATCCGCGTCTGGCGCTCCGTCCGAACGCCCGATCGCCTGGTCGTCGAGTACAACGGCAACTTCCGCTCGTTCCCGTTTAGCGATGTGACCAAGATCATCGTCGACCTCCAGGCCGGCGACGACCGGTTTGAGATTCTCGAGGCCGAGGGCGGGGCCATCCGCGCGCGCACGAGCGTGCTGGGCGGCGACGGGACCGACACGATCCTCACCGGCACCGGCCGCGACACGATCATCGGCGGGGCGGGCGGAGACCTCATCCGCACGCGCGGCAACGCGGATC
>JBAUGM010000624.1:0-5345 GCA_049679725.1 Tepidisphaeraceae bacterium | reverse complement strand
GGCTTGCTGAGCGCGCTCAGCTTCGGGATGCCCTCGAACCGATAGCGCCCCTCCGCGTCGCAATCGCGAATCTCGCTGCGGCGGATCCCGAGCGTATACGGCACGTGCTCCGGCGCACGCAGTTCGGGGATCTTCCGGATCTCCGCCTTCGCGTAGTAGTACGTCGCGAGAAACCCCTCGCGCGGCAGGTCCGGCACCGGCCGACCGACGGCGGTGCCGACGACCTGGCCCTCCATCTGGCTGCGCATCCACTTGTGCTCGGGCTGACCCTTGAACGTGGGATCGTTCCACGCGCGGCGGAACAGCGCCCACGTCGCCTCCAACTGCGGCAGGATCCTCCCGGTGTCGATGCGATCGGACGTATCCGTCGGCGTGTCGCGCCGCAGGCGCGGGTCGTCGAGCGTGATCATCGAGAAGCCCGGCACGCCCCACGCCTGGCACATCTCCGACCCGATCGGCATCGAGCTTGCGAGGTAGCTTTGCGGCGCCTCGGCGCCGGAGAGCGGGCCGAAGTCGAGCACGCCCTTGAGCGGCCCAAGCCACTCGGCGTCCGGCTTCTTCGCCGCGAGCGCGCGGTCCTGCTGCGCGAACCAGTCGCGAAAATCCTGGATCTGGCTGACGTTCGGCGTGCGCTGGAACCAACCCCAGTAGACCGGGCCGGCGCGCGACCCGCCGTCGGACAGGTCGAGTGCGACAAGCAGTTCGATCAGGCGAGAGTTGTTCGTGCGCTCGCTCGGGTTGGGGTTCCGGCCGATCGCGCCGGCGAGCCACCGATACAGTTCCGTGCGGTCCGTCAGCTCCTTCTCGCGACCGGCAAGCTGCGCGATGAGCCCAACGGCGCCGCTGGTCGTGCTTCCGGCAAGGCGCTCGATCGCGCGGGCGAGGAAACGGTTCGACAGATCGGGGAACGCTTCCGCAACCGTCGCGGGACGTTGCTGGAACGCGTAGCGGAGCTGGTTGAGCGTGATCTGGCCTTCGCTGAGCTGGTCGATCCGGGCGCGCTCGTCGACGCTGAGCTCCGCCTCCGACTTGCGGCGGAGGCGGAACAGCTCGTCCTGGTCGAGCGAGAGATCGGTCTCAAGGATGCGGACGACGCGGTCGACGGCGCTGCGGTCGCGCGAGGCGCTCAGCGCCGCCGTCCCGTCGGCCGCGGCGCGGAGGCGGGCGAGGTCGTGCGTCGCCTGATCGCGCTCCTTGCGGACGTCGTCGACTTGCCCGTTCCATTGCGCGGGGACATCGGAGAGTGCGAGGAACATGTTGCGCGTCGCGAGGAACTGGATGGAGTCGGCGCCGCCGAAGAAGACCATCAGTGGGCGGTCGAGAGGGTTGCGTGCGGCGTCGCGCAGCATGGCTAAGCCGCAAGCGGCCTGGATCGCCTGACTCGCGCCGGGGGCCAGATCGGGGACGAGGCTGCTCGATTCGAACGGCGCGCTGATCGTCAGCGCCGCCGAGCCCGTCGGCCCGCGGCCCTTCACCAGCGCGTAGTAGTTCCGCGCCATCACGCGGCGCCAATTCACCTGCGCCTTGAGCGTGACCTCTCCCGAAATCTTCCCGGCCCGAAGCGAATCCGCGAGCGCGCCCGGCGGCACGTAGAAGCGCGGCAGGTCGACGGGGATGAGCAGATCGTGGGCGCGGAGGTCGACGTGCGACGTGTCGGGCGTACCGAGCACCAGCACCGCCCGCGCCCCAAAGTACGGCGCGTGCGTCCAGAATTCGCGGGCGGATGATTCGATCACCGCGATCTGCCCGTGCACGTCCTTTGGCGGGATTTCCTTGTAGCTGGCGTTGCCGCAGTAGACCGCGCGGCCGGTGATGCCCTCGGCGGGGGTCGAGCAGACGCGCACGCCCGCGGGCCAGAAGGGGTAGATCGGCTCTTCCGCGCCGCCTGCGCCCGAGGGTGCAAGCACCCCCGGCGTTCGGAGGGTGAGCGTCGCCGACGTCGTCACCGGCGCCATGACGGGGTACTCATGCCGCCGCCACTCGATCGCGGGGCCGAGCGCGGTCAGTTGCTGCTCGATGTACGTCGCGGCCTCGTCATAGCCCTGGCTGCCGATCACGCGCGAGGGGTGAGCGGTCAGGGTTTGGAGATCCTTCTGGAACTGCGTGGGGTCGATCGTCTGCCCACGCACGTCGCGCTTGCTCGCGACAAGCGCAAGGACGGAGAAGGCGACGACGACGTTCACCAGGCGACCGCGCATCAGTGGAGTGCCTCGCCATGCGCGCCCTCGATGATCCCCTCTTCGATCTTCAGCTCGTCGCGCCGCTGGATCTTGTCGACGATCCCGTCGCGCACCCAGAAGATGCGGTCGGAGACGGCCAGCATCTTGTGATCGTGCGTCGCGCTGATGATCGTGACGCCCTTCTCCTTGTTCAGCCCGCGGAGCAGCTCGATGATCAGCTTGCCGGTCTGGAGGTCCAGGTTCCCCGTCGGTTCGTCGGCCAGGATGATCGTGGGATCGTTGGCGAACGCGCGGGCGATGGCGACGCGCTGCTGCTGGCCGCCGGACATCTCGCCCGGCTTGTTGAGCATGCGGTGGCCGAGCTCGACGCGCTTGAGGATCTCCGCCGCCCGGTCCTGCGCCTCGGCGGTGTTCATGCCTGCGAAGATCATCGGCAGCATGACGTTCTCCAGCGCCGTCTGCACCGCCATCAGGTTGAACGTCTGGAAGATGTACCCGATCTTGTGGCAGCGCATCCACGCCAGCTCGTACGCGTCGAGCTGCGCGATGTCGACCTCGTCGATGTAGACCTTGCCCTCGCTCGGCTTGTCGAGCCCGCCGATCATGTTGAACAGGGTGCTCTTGCCCGAGCCGCTGGGACCCATGATGGAGATGTACTCGCCGCGGGCGACGGAGATGGTCACGCCCTTGAGCGCCTTCACGACCTCCTGGCCCATGCGGTACTCGCGCTTGACGTCGATGGTGCGGACGGAGCTCTCGACGATCTCCGCGGGCGGCAAGTCGGTGGCGGTGGAATCTTCGGTCATGCGTGTCAGTCCTTCGTCGGATCGTTGAGCCGGCCCATGAACAGGATCGCGCCGGGCATCGCGTCGCGAATGAAGAAGAGGAACGGGCGATCACAGCGGAACTCGACGGGTTGCGATGGGTCAGATCCGCCCTTGCCGCCGCGCCCCACGATCGCCGTCGCGGCGGCGGCCTCGGTGCGCTCCTCGTTCACGTCGGTAAACGCCTCATGCACGACGGCCGACAGGATCAGCGGATCCGGGTGCGGCTCGTGCATACCGGAGAGATCGGCCCGCGCGCCGAAAACGGTCTGCATGCCCAGCGCCGCAAGCGCGGGGGCCAACTCGAATCGCGCGCGGACGTGGAATCGGGGGAGCCATAGGTAGACCTCCTGCCCGTGATCCGCCGCGCTCCACGCCGCCGTCAACTCATCGGCGGAAAGCGACGCCTCGACCTCCGCGAGCGACCTGCCCTCGTCCGGCAGGACGATCCACATCCGCGCGCTGTTCTCGTACTCGATCGCAGCCGAGCGAAATCCATCGCCCTCGGCGTAGCGCGCGTAGAACTGCTTGTGCATCATCCACACGTCGGTAGTTGCGCCCGACTCGAGGTGGAACGGCTGGCGCTTCGTCAACGCGCGGTCGAAGGCGCCGCGCCACCTCGCGAGGAAGTGAACGGCATTCGTCAGGATCAGCCGCGTGGACGGATCGAGCGCATGCTGGAGCAACATCGGAATGCGGGCGTTGGTCTTGCGGCTGACCCAGTCGTTGATGATGCGGCGGGTCGGTTCGCCGTCGCGCTCGAAATCGACGCCGCGAATCTCGGCGCCATGACGCTCGCGGAGCAGCGACGCGTACTCGGCGCGGATCGGGTAGCCGTCATGCGCCCACAGCGCGTTGGCCATGCGGAAGGGTTGAGTGTCGTCGGAGATGGGCTGGCCGTACGCGTCCTGACGGCGCGCGGGTTCGATCTTCGTAGACGGGTCGCCGCGCAGGACGGCGGCGATCTCCCGCGCCGTCTCGCCCCGCGCGCCGGCGTGCAGCATCGACAGCGCGGCCGAGATTGAGAACGGCGAGAAGCACAGGTTCTCGCCCGGGCTCGCTTCAGCAAGGCGCGCGTACAGGTCGAAGGCGAACCGATTATTCGCCTTCGATCCCGCGGGGGCCATGAGCATCGGGCTGGCCTTCATCACGTCTCCACCCGCATCGCCTCGATCGGCGCCATCCGCGCCGCCTGCCAGGCGGGGTAGACCGCGCCGGCGACAGTCAGGACGATGCCGATCAGCAGGCACCACATCGCGCTGATGACGATGGTGTGAACGGGCAGGCTCACCCACGTGAAGCGCCCGAAACTCACCGCGGCGGCGAGGAGGCTCAGTGCGAGGCCGAGCAGCACACCGACAACGGTGCCGACGACTCCCTGGAAGAGGCTTTCGATGAGGAAGAGTTTCACGATGAAGCCGTCGAGCGCGCCCAGGCACTTCATCGTGCCGATTTCGCGGAAGCGTTCGGTGACGCTCATCAGCATCGCGTTGAGGATGCCGATGAACGCGACGGCCAGTGCCAGGCCGAGCAGCCAGCGCGTCTGCATGCGGCCGCTCTCGGCCTCGGCCGCGGTGGAGGCGATGCCCTTTGCGCTCATCAGCGCGATCAGTTGCTGTCGTGGTGAGAGCTGGCCGCGGGCGCGCGCGGCGGCGTCGTTCACGGTCGCGCTTTCGGGCTTGTCGAGCCAGCCGCGCAGGCCAGCGTGGACGGCATCCGTGCAGAGAATCGACATGAGGAACGCCATCGCCAGCACGATCCCGCTGGTCACCAGCAGGCTGCGCGAGAGGCGCATGCGGATGTTCTTGTAGGCGATTTCGATCGCCTGGCTGAGCGGCAGCGTGATCTGCCGCTGCACGCTGCGGGGGTCAAGCGATGATGTTGAACTTCGGGTCACTTCGTGTCCTTCACGGGGATGCCGACGAGGCCCTTTCCCATCAGCGTCTTCAGGAACGCGAGGGTTGAAACCTCCGCCTCGCGCTCGTTGAGATCATACCGGCTGGCGAGCGTGCGGATGATCTGGCGGACCTCCGTCTTGCCGTCGCAACCGTCCCAGACGAGCTTGCCGAGGTCGTCGAGCTCGAACGTCTTGGTCGCGCTCGACGGGACGCGCAGGAATCTCGACGCCCAGCCGGCTGGCTTGAGCGGCACCGTCAGCCGCCACTGACCCGCCGACGTTTCGCTCGGCTCGGCGGCGAAGAGGCGCAGCGGCCTGGCGGCGAGCACGTCGGCGGGTTTGGGGCGTGTTTTCGTCTGGAACGAGGGCATTCAGCTCCACCTCGCATTGTCATCGCGAGAGCTTGTCCAAGAGATCCGTGGCTTGGGCGTCTCGCCCGAGCAT
>JBAUGM010000623.1:0-37575 GCA_049679725.1 Tepidisphaeraceae bacterium | reverse complement strand
CCGGGGTCGGGAGTGGCGCGGGAAGCACCCACAACTCCCGGCCGTGAGCCGCGTCGACAGCGTTGAAGAACATGCCCCCGCCGGACGCAATCGCAATCGGCGGATCCTGTGTCGAAGAGCCGCCCCCCGGGACGATGTCGATCACCCGGACCGTCCCCGCGTCGGTCCCGTCGCTCTTCCACAGCTCGATGCCGCTGCTGCCGTCGGTGGCGCGAAAGAAGAGCGTGCCGTTGACGTTGGTCAGATTGAGTGGGGAGGAGCTTCCGCTGCCGGGATTGATGTCCTTCACCCGCACGGTCCCGACCTCCGTCCCGTCGCTCTTCCAAAGCTCGCGGACTCCATTGGTGGGCGACGTGGCGGCGAAGAAGAGCGTACCGTTGACGTCGGTCAGAAAGTCGGGATTCGACCAGCCGGTGCCGGGGTTGATGTCCTTGACCAGGACGGTACCGGTCTCGGTCCCGTCGCTCTTCCACAGCTCGTACCCCGCGGCCGCAGTCGTGGAGCGGAAAAAGAGCGTGCCGTTGACGTTGGTCAGCAACCTGGGGTCCGGGCCGCCGGTGCCGGGGACAATGTCCTTGACCAGGACGGTGCCGGTCTCGGTCCCGTCGCTCTTCCATAGCTCGGTGCCGTTGGCGGGCGTGCCAGCGACGAAAAAGAGTGTGCCGTTGACGTTGGTCAATCTGGCAGGCAACGAGTGGTCGGTTCCCCCGGCGATGTCCTTGACCAGGACGGTGCCGGTCTCGGTCCCGTCGCTCATCCACAGCTCGACGCCGCTACTCCCGTCGTTTGCGCTGAAGTAGAGCGTCCCGTTGACGTTGGCGAGCCAGAAAGGTTCCGAGCCGCTGGCGCCCGCGTAGATGTCCTTGACCCGGACGGTCCCCGCCTCCGAACCGTCGCTCTTCCACAGCTCAAGGTCGCTGGCGCCGTCGTTTGCGGCGAAGAACAGGGTGCCGTTGACGTTGACCAGAATGTCGGGCGCTGAGCTAAAGGGGTTGGGGCTGGAGCTCCCGCTTCCCGGATTGATGTCCTTGACTCGGACAGTCCCCGCCTCCGTCCCGTCGCTCTTCCATAGTTCGACGCCGCTGCTGCCGTCGGTGGCGCGGAAGAAGAGCGTGCCGTTGACGTTGGTCAATATGGCTGGGGAGGAGCTTCCACTGCCGGGGTTAATGTCCTTCACCCGCACGGTCCCCGTCGCCGTCCCGTCGCTCTTCCACAGCTCGACGCCGCTGCTCCCGTCGTTTGCGGTGAAGTACAGCGTGCCGTTGACGTCGGTGAGATTCGAGGGGTTGGAGGCGGTGCTGCCGCTCACGATGTCCCGCACCAAATTGGCGCTCAGCAACGTTCGCCGCTCCAGGGGTTCGGCTAGCGCGACTGATTGGGCATGTTCATGGGCATCCTGAGCTGAGCTGCGGAACGCCGCATAAATTCGCTCGACCTCGGACCAAGCCGCCGCCGCCAGGATTGATGCCTTGATCATGATTCCTCCCTGAATCGTGCAGGATGCCGGCGCGCATACAGGCGAGGCGCGCGGATTTGGTTCAATTTGCTGGAGATGCGAGTCGAAGCTGCGCCGATGTGAAGATTCCCCTGGCGCTGCCGTTTCCCCAACCAGAGTTTCCCCAAAAGCCAACTGATCTCTGGAAGCTGACGCGAAGCGGAACCTATCCCACGAGAGACTGAAGTCAAACTAATTTTGAGAAAGTTCTGTGCTTGGGGTGCCGCAGAATTGCGTTCGATCGTCGTCGCCGGCGCGGAGAGTGGTCCGCCGCCTGATCTTGTTGTATGCGAGCATCGCGCGGATTCTGCGCTGCGAAAAAATTTTTGCGCGACACCTAACGTCCAGTCTCGCTTCGCCGAAGAGAATAGTGCCCGCTCATTCGGGGGTTCCGTACAAGTTGTAGGGTCGTTTCCGTAGTCGTACATCCAAACGCCGTTTGAAAGCCTCGCGGTTTCGCGCGGGCTGGATTTGGCGTGATCGTGTTCCGCGCCGGCGCGCCGCGCATCGGCAAGGACTGCGCGCATACGACCTGCTGCGCGCGCAAACCGGCCGGGCTCGTGGTTCCTTCTTCGATGCCGTCATGGGCAGCACGTCGTGGCGGGGACCAACGTCCATTCAACGCCGAAGCTTCATCAATTGCCGATTTCGCTTCGATGCACCCACCATTGCGACTGACGAATCTGCTCGGCAAGCTCCCGCTGCGCAGGCGCAGCTTGTGCGAGGACTAGCGCTAGTGCGCAGGTGATGTCACCCAGCGGCCGTTTGCCATATGACAGCGCGCGCACGCGAGACGGGGCTACTGGGCTCTCCCGTGCGCCTCACGAACGAGTGCGATCGTGCCGGTGAACGTGGTGATTTCGAGTACTTCGCGAGACGCGCGCGCTCCAAGTAAAGTTGCATCCACGGCGGAACCCAGCGTCCGTTCAGAACGGACCTTGGTCGTCTCCCCGCCCGCCCCATCCTAGGTAGCTGCCGCCACGGCGACGAGAACGAACTTTCAACTGACGTCCTCGGGATTTTCTATATGTCTGAGTACATCGCGGGCCCGTGCGCAATAGCGATTCGAACACTATCCTGAGCTATCCCGACTGCGCAGGAACCGAAACCGACGGTAGCGTGAAGAAGAATGTTGACCCTTGACCCGCCGCAGATTCCACCCAAATCTCTCCACCGTGGCGCTCGACAATGCGCTTGCACGTGGCGAGACCCAAACCCGCTCCGGCCCGGCCATGCTTTAACTGCGTGAACGGTCGGAAGATGGTCTGACGATCCGCTTCCTTAATCCCGATCCCATTGTCGCGGACAGCAATACGCCACTGTCCGTTCTCAGGAGCCGCTGAGACGTGGATGCGCGGGGCGGGACCAGCGCGATACTTCATCGCGTTCTCAAGCAAGTTCTGGAGGAGTTCAGTGACGAGAATGGGATCGGCGCAAACGACCGGCAACGGGTCATGGGTCACCGTCACGATACTGGCTTTCAGGTTTGCAGAAAGGGAGCGGAGCGCGTCTGCCAGAACAGTTTCACAATCACAAGACGACGGTCGAATGGCCCCACAGCCGACGCGTCCGTAGCTCAGGAGCCGCTGAATCAATTGGCTCATACCGTCGATCTCTCGACGGATGTCCGAGATCCACGCGTCAAATTCGGCGTCAACGGTGTTACGACAGCGTTGCGCCAACACGGTTGCCACAAGTTCGATCGTGTTCAGCGGGCCGCGCAGGTCATGGGCGACGGCAGATGCGAAACGATCCAGCTCCGCGTTGGAGCGTGAAAGCTCCTGGGTAGCGCGCTCCAACGTCTCGGTTTGTTCTGCCAGGGCCGCGATCAGCGACAGGCGGCGCCAGACCAGCAGCAGCGCGAGCCACAACACCAAGGTTACCATCATCCGATCGAATGCAGACATCCACCAAGGGGCACCCGACGGTTCGAGGAAGAAGCCTGCCCAGATGAGAACCGTGCAGACAGCCGTGATTCCGACAATGACTGATGACTTCCGGCTGCTGCCCGCCAAGACGGCGACAAGCGTGTATCCGATCGCGGGCGTCGCGCCGCGTGGCAGCAGAATGTCCGCGACGAAGAAAACGGATGCCGCCGCGATGGCGAGCACGGAAGACAGATTCTTTGGCTTGAGAATCTGAGGCCCGGCCTGGCCGGCCTCAAGTTCCTGTCGGAGCTTCGCCGCCACGTCGACCAGATCATACTGGTGCTGCGAGGCCGCGAACCGGGGCGTGGGATGTTGTCGCAATCGCTCGGACTCGAGAATCTCTCGTATCGCCTCGGATTTTTGTTCCGCCATGAGATTGCCTTTCAAATGTCGGCCCTCGTGTCATTGCGGATGTCAGCTCTTGCCTTTCCTGAGCTTCTTGAGGGCCGAACCTTTGTGCATCGCCATGTGGTCGGTCTTGTCGCTCTTGATCAGATACTGCGGCTCATCTTTCGAGGCATGCACGGTGTATCCCTTGAACTGTATTTCGGAGGCGATCTTTTTCTTGATCGTCCCTCGAACTCGACCAGCTTCCGAATTCCATTCAACCTGATCGCCAACCGCCAATTCGCGTGCCATTGAATGCCTCTCGTAAATAGCCCGCCTCCTCAAGACGACCCAGTAACAAATGAAAGTAGATCAGGCCACCGTAAGGTTTCCAACCGTTTAGGGTGCGGGCGACGCCATCGTAATCAAGCGGTTCCGACAGGCGGAGCCATTTCTGCAGGTTGTTGCGGGCTCCAACGTCATCGCCGGGGAAGACATGAACTCGTCCTAAGCCGCGCAATAAGACATATTCGGCCGTCCATCGCCCCACACCGCGCAAGTGCCGAAGGCGAGCAAGCGCTGTATCATCGGGTAAGCCCCCGAGCTCTTCCAAATCCAGATTCCCCTCGGAGACTAATCGCGCCAGCTCGATCATCGCGCGGCCCTTCTGTTGGCTGAACCCGAGTTGGCGCAGCGATGTTGGAGATACCTTGACCAAATCCTCCGGGCGCGGGAAAGCGTGCGCCGTTTTATCGCCCTCGCCCACTGCGGAGCCGCAAGTGGTCGCCAGCCGGTTAAGGAGGTGAATGCCAACTGTCAACGTCAACTGCTGGCAAGCAATCGCGTTGATCACACCTTCAAAAACGCTGGCAAAGCGCGGCGGCTTCATCCCTTGAAAGCGCTCTGCCATGCCCCGCAGCAACCGCTGGCGCGCAGCAAAGCGATGGAACGGTCCTAGATCCAAAGTCAAGCCGAGCAACCGGTGCAAGGTCGATGAAACCGCAGCTTTCACTGGCGAGCGGAGTGGTTGCCCTTCCACCGCAACTTGGAGCTTCGGCGCCTGTGGTGGTCCAATCTGCGTCACCGCCACGTCCACCGATCCGGCCGGCAGTGGCAGCACGCGGCGATAGGTTTGCCCATCCCAGCGGTCAATCGCGTTGTCTGGACGGCGGCGCAGCGTCCAGACCGTCAGGTCGAGTCGGAATGGAGGCAATGGCAAGAGAACAAATGTGTTCTTACTCATGGATCGGACTTGGGTACGTTATCACCGGCGTTTGATCTCTTCTCTTCTGCACGGCCGCAAACTCCGTCATCTCGTGCCGCTTCGCCACCGTCGTGCCCATCACGTGCTTCACCGGAATCCCGCGCGCCACTTCCACGTCCGCGATCATCCGGCGGTGGCAGCGCCACCACACTGCCTCTGAACACATCACGCATACCCGGCGCTTCCTTCGTCGCTCATTAAGTTTCTTTAGCTCGTGATCAAAAGCCGTCGTCTGCATGTAGTCCGCGTATCCACGAAATCGCGCATTCCGCCACGCCGTGTTCACAGAATCATTGCGAGCTGGCCGAAATCCTCCCAACCCCGGCAAATGCAGGTATCGAATCGCGGCCTTCGGCAGCGATTTCTCCATTTGCTCCTTGCAAAACCAGGCATAAGCGCGTGATCGCGGCACCGTTCTCACGTCTACGACCTCATCGATCTTCCACGCCTTCAACAGTGCGACGAATTCATCCCATCCTCGCGTCGAATGCCCTACGGTGAACAATGTCCGCTGTCCCATCTTGGTTACTTGACCACGAAGCAGCACTTCGGCCGGTCGCCCCGCTGACACTGTTCCTGGACCTCGCAGCCGAGCAATTCGCCAACCAGCACCTGTGCCACGAGACAGAGCTTTGGATGCTCAGTGACAATCTGAGAGAAGGGGCACCCGAAACCGCGGACGTAAAGTTGGCCGTCGCGATCCTCGAGATCGGCGAGCCCTCCGAGATCTTCCAGAATCTGCAACGTCTTCTCCGCCCGCTGCGGAAACGGCAGCCCCGCGAGCGATGGGAGATGTGGGGCAGCGAGGCGCCTACCCGCTTCACGAAGCTGAATCTCCAGTTCCTTCTCGTCCGCACCCGCTTCCATCACCGCGAGCACAGTTGCCAACGCCGGCGCATACGCTTTGGCAAATAGCCGCTCGGCTTGGGGTGTGATGTCATAGATCGACTCCGGCTTACGGACGCTTGCTCGGCTGCCTGCCAGTTGCACTAAGCCATCCCGTTCAAGCCGGGCCAGGTTCGCGCGTACCGCATTGTCCGTCAGGCGGAGGGCGCGCGCGAGATCGTTCACCGAGTGCTGAGCTCGCCGAAGCAACTGCACGATCTTTTCGCGGCTAGAGGTGAAACGGCGAGCGTTCATGCGTTTCTTTGCGCCCATATGGCCCCCGGAGCTAACTCTTTGGAAAAACCTAAGGCTGAATAAGTCAAATACTACTTTGACTTATTATACGCCCCAGCCCTACAAATGTTCAACACCTTTACCAGGAGCAGCTATGACCCACGCGATCCATTCCTCTCCAGTCAGACTCGCAGCAACCGCCCACGCACACAGTCTCAGCGATCCCGCCTACCAGGCGTACCGGATCTTGCACGTCGGGTTCATCGTGGCGCCGATCGTCGCGGGGGCAGACAAGTTTTTTCATCTCCTGGTCAACTGGGACAACTACCTCCCCCCTGTGGTGAACCGCGCGCTCGGCGGGCACGGCCATGCGTTCATGCTGGTCGTCGGCGTCATCGAGATCGTCGCGGGCATCGGCGTGGCGCTGCGGCCACGCATCTTCTCCTATGTGGTGGCGGCATGGCTTCTGGGGATCATCGGGAGCCTGCTGCTGCTCCCGCCGTCACACCCCTGGCCGCACTATGACGTGGCGCTGCGTGACTTCGGACTCTTTCTTGGCGCTGTCGCGCTCGGTCGCCTGAGTGGGGTCTATGCGAACAAGTGAGCCATTCAATAGTGCGCGTGCGACGGCGCCACATAGGCGCGAGACGGCGCAGTAGACAACCGCGGTCGGTGAACCGCTCAACTTATACGAGGCCCGAGTCATGACGGAGCATGAACAGATCTATCCAATCCTAAGCAGAGAACTGGCAGAGCAGCGGAAGAGCCTGGCCCCTAAGCCTGCCGATGCCTTCAGAGCCTTCACTCAGAGCGTACTCGCCGACGGGGCGCTTCCCGCGAAGACGAAGCAGCTCATCGCCGTCGCCGTGGCGCACGTGACGCAGTGCCCCTATTGCATCCGCGGCCACACCAAGGCGGCGATGCAGCATGAGGCAACGCCCGAAGAGATCATGGAAGCCATCTGGGTCGCGGCGGAAATGCGCGCGGGCGGCGCCTACGCACATTCGGCCTTGGCGCTGGATACGATCGCGCGCGACAAAGCAGAAAAGGCGGGCGCCCACGAAAAGGCCGCCAGCGTCCGCGAGGCAGACGCTAAACAGGCGTAAGGAGCGCAGCATGAGCATGAAAGTCGCCATCAATGGTCTGGGACGAATCGGGCGCGCCATCCTGAAGCTGGTGATCGACGAGCCATCGATCGAACTGGTCGCGGTCAACGACCTGATCGACGTCGAGAACCTCGCCTACCTGCTTCGCTTCGACACGGTGTACGGGCGCTACTCGAAGCCGGTGGTGGTTGACGGAGACGACCTGGTGGTCGCTGGCCGCAGGTTGCGGACGCTGAACAAGCGCGACCCTCTGGGGCTCCCCTGGAAGGAGTTGGGCGTCGAGCTGGTGTTCGAGTGCACGGGGGCGCTGACGCGGCGTGAGGACCTCGAGAAGCACCTCCGCGCGGGGGCACGATTCGTCCTCCTGTCGGCGCCGTCAAAAGATGAAGAGGTGGAAACGGTTGTTCATGGCGTGAACGCGCCGGGAGGCACTTCCGCCGTCATCTCCTGCGCGAGCTGCACGACAAACTGCATCACGCCGATCGTCGAGGTCATCGGCCGCCGCATCGGAATCGAGAAGGCGGTGATGACGACCGTGCACGCCTACACATCATCCCAATCGCTCATCGATGGGCCGAGCAAGCGCTTCCGTCGCGGTCGCGCCGCGGCAGCGAACCTCGTGCCTGCCACGACCGGCGCTGCGCGCGCGACGACACGCGCGCTGCCACAGTACGCGGGTCTGTTCGACGGCGTCGCGATTCGGGCGCCGATTCCGGTCGGATCGATCGCGGACATCACATTCGTCACCTCGCGAAAGACTACGGTCGAAGAAGTGAACCAGATCCTCACGGCGGAAGCCGACACGGAGCGCTACGCCGGGATGCTGGGAGTATCGCGTGACCCGCTCGTTTCGTCGGACATCGTCGGCGATCCGCGGGCGTCCATCGTCGATCTCGAACTCACCAAGGTCATCGACGGAGATCTGGTCAAGGTCATGAGCTGGTACGACAACGAATGGGGCTACGCGAATCAATTGCTCCGCGAGGCGGTGTCGGTGAGCAGGGCCGACAAGCGCAAACCTTTGCATTCTTTACCGAACGGATGAAACGAGCTGTGACCCATGATTCAACTTAAACGAGCCTATGAGAAGCCCTCTTCGACGGACGGCGAGCGCGTGCTGGTCGAGCGGCTCTGGCCACGTGGGCTGACGAAGCAAAAGGCGGCGGTGGACCTGTGGCTGAAAGATGTGGCCCCCAGTCCGGAGCTGCGCAAATGGTTCGCGCACGATCCGGCGAAATGGAAGCAGTTCGAACAGCGTTACTGGAAAGAGCTGCGCGCCGAAAAGGAGCCGGTTGATTTGCTGCGGCGCAAGGCGAAGCACGGCACCATCACCCTCGTGTACGCCGCGCGAGACGAGGAGCACAACGGCGCGCTGGCGCTGAAGGAATTCCTCGAACGTCGTTGATCATCGTGCAAGTCTGAAAGGAGTACCTCATGTGGGATCATTTTACCGGTGACAGGGTCGACGTTCGCGTGGATGCAGAATGCGGACCGTACATCATGATCGAACCCGCCGAAATCAGCCGCGTTGAAGAACTGCTGCGAATGCGAACAAACGGCATTCGCTTCACGTTGGAGGACGGAGCCAACGCGTGCGTAGGTACGCCGGAAGCGGCGGTGATCGAGTTTGGGAACGGGGCTGACCTCGAGAAGATCCAGCGCGTGCTGGATGGTGTGCAGTAGCCTCCGCGACATCGACGGTTGATGCGGCAGGCAGTGTGCAGCACTGTCGCACCGACAGAAAACGGTTTCAATCATGCCTGAGCAATCTTACTCGTACATCATCATCGGAGCAGGTCTGTCGGGTGCGTCGGCGGTGGAAGGCATCCGCGAAGTCGATCAGCAGGGCTCGAGCCTTCTCATCGGCGCGGAAAAGGACAAACCGTACGATCGCCCGCCACTGTCGAAACAGCTCTGGACCGGCGCAAAGTCGGTCGAAGAGATCTTTTTGCATGATGACGAGTTCTACAAGAAGCATCGAGTGGACCTGCACTTGGGGGTGGAGATCAAGCGAATCGATGCGGAACGCCACACGGTTGATGACAGTCAGGGCAACACGTATCGCTACGAGCGGTTGCTGCTGGCGACCGGGGGGACGCCACGGCGGCTGAGCATTCCAGGCGGTGATCTGGAAGGTATTAGCTACTACCGCACCTTGCCCGATTACCGGCAATTGCGCAGCGTCGCCGTCGAGGGCAAGTCCGCATTGGTGATCGGCGGCGGCTTCATTGGTTCGGAGATGGCCGCCGCGCTGCGCATGAACAAACTCGTCGTCACCCTGATCTTCCCGTCGCAGTGGCTGGTGTCTCGCGTGTTTCCCGAGTCCCTGGGACGTGCCCTGACCGCCCACTATCGCACGAAAGGAGTCGAGGTGCTTGCCGGCGATGTGCCGCTCTCCATTGAACAGAATGGAAGTGGATATGTGGCGCGCACCCGCGCCGGCCGCGAGGTCCGCGCTGATCTCATCGTCGCGGGGATCGGCGTCACACCCAACATCGCGCTGGCGCAGGCGGCGGGATTGACGACCGGCGATGGCGTCCCCGTCAACGAGTTTCTCCAGACCTCGCACCCCGACATCTACGCCGCCGGAGACATCGCCTTCTTCCCGGAGGCCCATCTCGGGCGGCGCCGGATCGAGCACTGGGACAACGCCGTCAGCCAGGGCAAGCACGCCGGCCGCAACATGGCCGGGGCGCGCGAGCCGTTCACCTACATGCCGTTTTTCTTCTCGGACCTGTTCGAGTTCGGCTACGAAGCTGTCGGCGACGTTGACAGCCGCTACGAAACTTTTGCCGACTGGCAGGAGGAGAACAAGACCGGCGTCATCTACTACCTCAACGGCGGCCGCCTCCGCGGCGCGATGATGTGCAACCTGTTCGGAAAGGTGGATGCCGCGCGCGAACTGATCCAGGGGGCTGACCGCCTCACCGCGGCGGATTTGCGCGGCGCGATCCGCTGAGAGGAGCGTCTCATGTCTCTCGCATCATTGATCGCCACGGGAACAAAGGTCTGGCTGGACGGAGTCGAGCCCGACGAAATCAAGCGGAGTCGCGCCTCGGGAGTAACCGGGGCCACGTCAAACCCGGCTATCGTCTCGCAGATCATTCAGAATGGACACTTCGATGAACGTATCAGGGAGCTGGCGGAGCAAGGGCGGGATGCCGAACCGATCGCCTGGGCGCTGGACGATGAACTGGTGAACTCCGCACAGCAAGCGTTCCTGCCGGTGTGGGAGCAAACCAAAGGCGACGACGGATACGTCAGCTTCGAGTTGGACCCACTCATCGAGGACGAGGCCAAAGCTCTCCCGCACGCCGAGCGCGTGCGGCGGTATATCCAACTCGGCAGAGAGTGGTCGGCGGGTCACCAGAACCGCATGATCAAGGTGCCCGCCACGTCCGCGGGATTTGATGCGTTGGAAGAACTTGCCGCCGCAGGCGTGACCATCAACGTCACGCTGATGTTCACCGAGCGGCAGTACCGAGCTGCGCGTGACGCGATCTGGCGCGGAGCACAGCGCCGTCGGGACGGTCTGAAGGATTTCAAGAGCGTCTACAGCATTTTCATCTCGCGGATCGACGTCTACACAGATCAGCATCTGCACGGTTTGCGCGCTGCTGCCCAGGGGCAAGTTGGCATTGTGAACGCCAAACGAGTCTGGCGGCTGAACCAGGAGTTCTGGCGGGACAAGCCTCTTCGCCTGCGCCAGGAGATCGTCTTTGCCAGCACCGGCGTGAAGAAAGCAAGCGACCCGCCGGACAAATACGTCGCGGCCCTGGCCGGCAGCGACATCCAAACCAACCCCGCCGCCACAAACGAGGCGGTGCAGAGTCAGGACAAGCCGTACGTCCGCGCGATCCACCAGATGCCCCCCGATGTCGTGCTAAGGGAGATCGACCGGGAGGTCGACATGGTCGAGATGGAGCGCGCGCTGATGGAAGCAGCGATCCGAAAGTTTGCTGAGCCGCAGAAGAGCCTCCTGGGCCTGATCGCAGCGAAGCGCTCTGCATTATCGACGGCGTCGCATCCGCGCTGATCGCGTTTATTGGTCGGTGTTTTGTCAGCGGAGGATGGGATGGCTCATCGCTTCCGGCGTGATCACGGCGCTCGCCAGCGTCATCGGAGGGTCGGTTGAGCGCGCCTGATCCACGCTTAGAGGCGCCGTACGTCGTGGCAGCCGAAGAAGTCGTTCGAACCTTCGGCACGGACGCCAACACGGGCCTAAGCAGCGCCGCAGCCGCCGAGCGTCTTGCACACTGTGGCCGCAACGAGCTCGCCCAAGCGCCGCGGGTGCCGTGGTGGCGGCGGCTGGCGCGGCAATTCGCCGACCTGCTCATCTGGATCCTCATCGCTGCGGCCCTCATTTCCGGCGTGCTGGGCCAATGGCTGGACGCGGCCGCGATCCTCGCGATCGTCGTGCTCAATGGCGTGCTCGGCTTCGTGCAAGAGGGTCGGGCTGAGCAGGCACTCGCCGCACTGCGGAAGCTTTCATCACCCCACGCAAAGGTCGTTCGCGACGGGCGCTCACAGAACCTTCCCGCCGCCGGGCTCGTGCCCGGGGACCGGATTGAGCTGGAGGCCGGCGATCGCGTGCCCGCGGATGTGCGGCTCATCGGCGCCGCCGGTTTCCGCGCCGAGGAGGCCGCGCTCACGGGCGAATCCGTTCCCGCCGACAAGGATCACCGCGCCGTGCTCGACGAGAAGGCGCCGCTGGGCGATCGCGTGAACATGGCCTACATGGGCACCGCTGTTGCCGCCGGCACCGCCAGCGCGGTGGTCGTCGCCACGGGGATGGACACCGAGATCGGACATATCGCCGGGATGCTCGAGCAACAGGAGGTCGAGCCCACGCCGCTTCAGCGCAGGTTGGCCGAGTTGGGCAGGATGCTGGTCTACATCGTGCTGGGGATCGTCGCCGTCATGTTCGTCTTGCAAGTCCTGCGAGGCGGCAGGCTGGTCGCTGCGTTCCTGCTCTCGGTGAGCCTCGCGGTGGCCGCGGTCCCGGAGGGGTTGTCGGCAGTGGTGACCGTGGCGCTGGCTCTGGGACTTCAGCGGATGGCCCGCCGAAACGCGCTGATCCGTCGGCTGCCCAGCGTGGAGACCTTGGGCGCGGTCACCGTGATTTGCACGGACAAGACCGGCACGCTCACCCGCAACGAGATGACAGTCCAGGAAATCGCGGCGGGCGGCAACTGGTACGACGTCACGGGCGGCGGCTACGAACCGTCGGGCGAATTCCGCAAGCGCCGCCGCGCGTCGGGCTCGAACGGCGCCGAACTGGATGCGAACGCCGATACGGTCGACCCGCGACAGGAACCAAAACTGCTCGAAGCACTAAGGGTCGGGGCCTGGTGCAGCCACGCGCAGGTCACGCGCGCCATGACGGGCGACGAAAAATGGGAGCTGTTCGGCGATCCGACGGAGGGCGCGCTGGTAGTCGCCGCGATGAAAGCCGGTGTTCAGGCGCAGGACCGCGAGCGGCGCGTCGTTCACGAGATCCCGTTCAGTTCCGACCGCAAGTTAATGTCGGTCGTCATTCAAGGCGAGGACGGCCGACGGTTGATGTACACCAAAGGCGCCCCGGAAGTGGTGCTCGGCAAATGCACGCGAGCGTTCTTCGACGGCGAGGAACGGCCACTCACCGACACGCGCCGCGGGGAAATCCTCGAGGCGGCGCACGCGATGGCGGAGAGGGCATTGAGGGTGCTCGGCCTCGCATACCGCGAGGCGTTCGAGCACCAGCATCTCGGCGAGACGAACCTGTTCTTCGCCGGCCTTGCCGGAATGATGGACCCGTCGCGCGATGAGGCGCGCGCGGCCGTCGACCGCTGCCTGTCCGCCGGCATCCGACCGGTGATGATCACCGGCGATCACCCGGACACGGCTGGGGCCATCGCCCAAGAGTTGCGGATCATGCGCGAGGGGCAGCGCGTGCTCGTCGGCGCCGACCTTGACCAAACCAGTGACGCTGAGCTCATCGCGGGGGTGGAACAGATCCCGGTGTACGCCCGGGTCACCGCCGCGCACAAGCTGCGGATCGTTAAGGCCTGGCGCCAGCGCGGGCAGGTGGTGGCGATGACGGGCGACGGCGTGAACGACGCCCCGGCGATCAAGGCCGCCAACGTCGGCGTCGCCATGGGCATCACGGGCACCGACGTGACGAGAGAGGCGGCAGACATGGTGCTGACCGACGACAACTTCGCCTCGATCGTCAATGCCGTCGAGGAAGGCCGCACGATCTACGACAACATCCGCAAGTTCGTCCATTACCTGCTGGCTACGAATGCCGGTGAGGTCCTGCTGATGTTCGGCGCGACGCTCGTGGGCTGGCCCGCGCCGCTGGTGGCGATCCAGATCCTGTGGGTCAACCTGGTCACCGACGCGCTGCCCGCGATGGCGCTGGGCGTTGAGCCACCGGAGCCCGACGTCATGGAGCGACCGCCGCGGCCACCGACCGAACGCGTCATTACTCCGCGCCGCGGGCTGCTGATCCTGTTTCACGGAAGTCTGAACGCGATCGTCGCCGCCGTCGCGTTCTACACGGTGTATCGCGGGCGCGAAGCGAATCTCCCGGCGGCCCGCACCGCGGCGTTTTGCACGATCGCCCTGGCCCAGCTCATGTTCTCCTTCGGCTGCCGCAGCGAGCGGTACACGCTGCCGCAGCTTGGGCTCTTCTCCAACCCGTGGCTTCTGGGAGCGATTGTGCTATCGGCGTTGTTGCAATTGGCCGTCGTGACCGTGCCAATCCTGCAGCCGTTGTTCAAAGTCGTCCCGATTGCATTTGCGTGGGAGTGGCTATTGATCGTGGCGCTGTCGTTGACACCGGTGACGTTCGTCGAGATGGCCAAGCATGTACGAGAACGCCTGCGGACGCGGTAGCCGCGCTCGCACTGGGAGACCAGATGAACACAACGAGGAGGCGGAAGGTCGTCGTCATCACGGGTGCGTCTGCCGGTGTCGGCCGTGCCACCGCGCGCGAAATTCGCAAAGTCCGGAGCGTGTGTTGGGCTTCTGGCGCGCGGGCCAGACGGACTCGAGGGCGCACGAGAAGAGATCGAGGCGGCTGGCGGGAAGGCGCTGGTTCTCCCCACCGACGTAGCCGACCCCTCACAGGTCGAGGCGGCGGCAGATGCCGTTGAGCGGGAGCTTGGACCCATCGACGTGTGGGTGAACAACGCGATGGTTTCCATCCTGGCGCCGTTGGCGGAGGTGAGCTCCGAGGAGTTCCGCCGCGTGACTGAGGTCACGTATCTCGGCTACGTCTGGGGCACGATGTCCGCGCTCAAGCGGATGCGGGCCGCGGAACCATGGCTGCGTCGTCCAGGTTGGTTCGGCGCTGGCGTATCGGGCGATCCCTCTGCAAGCCGCGTACTGCGGCGCGAAGCACGCGATCGGGGATTCACCGAGTCGGTCCGTTGTGAGTTGCTGCATGACCGGAGCCGCGTTCGGCTCACAGTCGTCGAACTGCCGGGGTTGAACACCCCGCAATTCGAATGGATCAGGAACCGGATGCCGCACAAATCACAGCCGGTCGGCAAGATCTATCAACCGGAAGTCGCGGCCAGAGCGATTGTGTGGGCAGCTCACCACGATCGCCGCGAGTTGCATGTAGGGACGCCCACCGTGGAAGCGATTCTCGGCGAAAGGATCTCCTGGATCACTACATGGCTCGCACGGTCTATCAGGGCCATCAGACAGACTAGCCGGACGACCCGCAGCGCCCGGACAACCTGTGGAATCCCGTGCCCGGCGACACGGCGCGCATGGTCCGTTCGACGATCGCGCCAAGGATCGAAGCCTGCAACTCTGGGCAACCACGCATCGCCGATCGCTCGCGGCTGCCGTGATCGGCATGGTCGCGGGCGCGGTGCTGGTCACGGCGTCGAAGTCAAAGCGATCATCACGAACCTGGCAGTGAAGTCATGATCCGTCGCGTTGCATTTGCGAAGGCAGTTTTCGCCGGGGCCATGGGGGCACTAGCCTGGGAGGTGGCGGCGCGCCTGCTGATCTGGTTCGGCGTGCCGGCGTTCGATCTCGTCCGATTGCTGGGAACGATGCTGCTGCCCAATGCGGCCCCGTGGCAATGGTGGCCGCTGGGACTGTGCCTTCATGCCGCCGTCGGCGCGATCTGGGCGGTCTTCTACGCCTACTTCTTCTGGTCCACCTACTCATGGAAACCACGCGTGCAGGGTGCCGTGTTCTCGCTGGGTCCTGCGGTCCTGGCGGGTTTGGTGATGGTCCCGCAGATGGGTTGGATGGACGAGCAAGTCCTGCGCGGCTTGATGCCGCACCCCGGACTCTTCGCGTGGAACCTCGGCTGGGGTGGGCCGCTGGGCCTCGTGCTGGGACACCTGATCTACGGCGCGACGATGGGTAGCCTCTATACGCATCCGGTTGGTCATTTCACGAACCAACGCATTCGCATCACGAGCCTGGCCGCCGCCTCGCGACATCGCCGCTCCAAATCAGAACACGACGGTGCAGCGCGGGCGGGTGAGTTCATGTTCGCCACCGGCATCGAATGCAGTTATCCCACCATCGAGAACAGCCGCTGGCGAATGGATCAGCTCTTCGAGACCGGCCACTACCGATATTGGCGACGTGACCTTGAGCTCGTGCGCGAGCTCGGGCTGCGCTATCTCCGCTACGGCCCGCCGCTGCACCACCTTTGGACCGGTCCGGACAAGTACGACTGGTCCTTCATGGACGCGGTAGCGGACGCGATGCGCGAGCTTCACATCGTTCCGATCATGGACCTTTGCCACTTCGGGGTGCCCGATTGGATCGGAAACTTTCAGAACCCCGATTTTTCTGAGCAGTTCGCGCGATACGCGGCCGCCTTTGCACGGCGCTATCCGTGGGTTCGACTCTACACGCCGGTGAACGAGATGTACGTGACCGCAAGGATGAGCGCGTTGGACGGCGTATGGAACGAGCAGCTCAGGTCCGAGCGTGGGTTCGTGACGGCCCTGAAGCATCTGACCAAAGCCAGCATCCTGGCGATGCAATCGATCGCGCATGAGCAGCCGACGGCGATCTTCGTCAACAGTGAGAGCGGCGAGTTCTTCCAGGCATGTTGCCCTGATCAGAAGACGGTAGAGATTGCGGAGTTTGAGAACGAGCGCCGGTTCATATCGCTTGACCTGCTCTACGGCGTGCAACCGAGTCCGCGCATTCGTAGTTATCTCCTCGAGCACGGCATGACCAGCAGCGAGTTCGACTGGTTCATGAACCGGTGCACGAGCGACCGCTGCATCCTGGGCATCGATTACTACGAGTGGAACGAGAAGCTGATCAACTCCGATGGTCACGCACAGACCCTGGGAGAACTGTTTGGCTGGTACGTCATCACCAAGCAGTATTATGACCGTTACCACCGGCCGCTGATGCACACCGAGACGAACTGCCAGGATGCCAGAGAGGGACCGGCGTGGCTTTGGCGACAGTGGCACAACGTGCAGCTCATGCGACGCTCCGGCATCCCCGTCGTCGGATTCACGTGGTACAGCCTCATCGACCAGGTCGACTGGAACGTCGGTCTGAGCAGAGCGCTGGGCAACGTCAATCCCGTCGGTCTGTTCGACCTGAACCGCGATCCGCGACCGGTCGGGCAGGCATACCAACATCTGGTCCGACTGTTTAACTCTGAGACGCTGGTGACCAATGCAGATGTGAAGGACCTCGACGCCGTCCTGGGCCTGGAGCTCGCTCGCGTCGATCGCGCTCCGGCGCTCAGCGGATCAGCTTGAACTGGAGATTCTCGTGAACCACTTCATGCGAGCCCATGGATACCTGCCCGGCCCGGCGCAACGTCCAGTCGCAGCGGGACTGCTGTCCGGCGTGGTCGCACTCGCGCCATCGCTCTCGTTCGCGTGGTACTCGAGGGCGTTAACCGCTGGTGCGAATGCAATAGGCATGCACCCGTCGCTTGGGGCAATCGTAGTCGCGGCATTGGCTGCCCTGGCCGGCCGCCTGTACGGACGCGTCTTCATGCGCGCGGCGAACGATCGCCGCGGCGGCTGGCTCTTCGGAATCGGATTTGGCTTTCTGCTGTGGATGCTGGGGCCGAGCACCGTGGTGTACTGGATGAGGCACACTCCTCTCGCGACCGGGCGGGCCAGCCAGGCATTGTTCGCTTCCCATCTCCTTTACGGGCTCGTCCTGGGCGTCGCGTTCCCGTTCGTTCACGCGATCATCCAGCGCCGCTCACCGTGGGCACAGTAGTATCTACGCCGGCTCACTATGCTGGGACCAACTGCGATACCGCATCTTGCACGAGTTCTCGACGTACTCCATCGTGGTCAACGCAGACCCCTTCGACTGTTGCCGGAAATTGAAACGACCGCACGACACTCACCACCTCTTCCGTGCGCTGATCCGATGGCGATGGCGCCTGCTGTTCCGCGATGGGCGAGAAGCCGACGACCAGCACGAACCGTGGCCGGTGGATTTCAAACGTCAGCGCCAGCCGAAGTTCAAGGTCCGCCGCCGTCGCTGGATCCCCGTCGGCCAAAGCCGACCACACTTCCGGAAACAGGATGATCCACTCGCTGTCGCGGATCCCGTAATCCGACTCCAGCCATGGCATGTCCGGAAGCCGGTTCTCAGCAGTCATGTGAGTAATGACGATCGGGGTCGCCAGCAGGTTGCGCACGTTATTCTCCTTTCGCCGACGGTGCTACTACAGGTGGAGGTCACCTGCCACTTCCGGCTGGAAGAGCACCTCCTCAACTCCAAGCACGATGTCGCCTTCGCTCCCCCTCGACGCTGCCGTCGCGCGCATGTCGCGTCTCGTTCGCCACCGGCGTTCGCTTGGCCCTGCGTTCAACCCCATCAGGCTGTTGCGCCTCAGGCTGTTGGACCTCAGGCCATCCCGGCAGGATCGGGTCGAAATCGAGAAACGCATCGCGCGGCGGAGGCAACCCGCACGGCATCATTCGGATCTCGCGGTACGATGCTCGAATCGTCTGATGTTGCATGCAAACCTCCGTGACGCCGTATTGGCAACCTCTGCTAAAGATGAAAATCGCGGGCGGCTTCTGGCTGGTAGAAGACCCGCTCCACGCGTAACGTGCGGACGCCGGACGGGACGGGACATTCGATCGTGTCGCCCACTCGAGAGCCAAGCATGTCGGCCCCCAGCGGGACCGTCACCGCGACCTTGTGCTTCACCACGTCCGCCTGATCGGGGTAGGCCAGCGTGCAACTGAATTTTTCGTTCGCCGCGAGGTCCCGAAGCCCAACCAGGGAGTTCATCGTGACGACGGAACGAGGGATGTCCTCGACGTCAATGACGGTGGCCGCTTCGAGTCGCGTCGCAAGGCGGTCGAGGCACTCTCGTTGAGCCTCGCCCGTCTCCCGCAAATGGCCCAGCAATGCCAGCAGTTGTTCGCTATCCCGCTCGGTTATCAGCGCTTTCTGCAGTTTCATCGCATGGCTCCCATCTGAGACGGAGAGGGAATTTGCCGTGCGCGGCGCGTGAATACACCGTGCGGGCTAACTCCGCCCTGCATTTGTTGATCAATGTCGGCGGCCGTCGCCAAGATGCTTCGTGCGCGGCCTGACCTGGTCGATCTGTACGACTGCTCGATCATAGATTCGAGAGATGGATAGGCAAATACGAAGTCCCAACGGATGCCATCGGATTACTCAATGGATCGGGCAATCGATAGGTTCGGCGGGGAGGGCAACGTTGCCGGTACGACATTGACCACCCCTTATGAGGCTGAGGTGGCCCGGCCGAGCCCGCGCCCAACCGCCGTACTGGTGGTCCGATTCAACGCACACAGCCTCAGCCGGGACCTAAACCCCGTTTCTGATCGAACGCCCGACGGCCGGATGCGGCGCGCTCTCCGCGAGATAACGAAGTGCTGGCCGCTGGCGGGTACACCGTTCTTGAGGAATGCCACCACGTCTACGTGTTCTGCCGTCCACAGAACCGACCGTTCATCGAGTCCCTTATCGCCAGGATCGAGATGTGATCGATTCACGAAACCGAAAGTGTCTTGCGCGCTGCCGCACATACCGCCACAACCGCTGGGTGTTTCAGCTCCGGCTCCATCGAGATTGCGTAAAACCGCTCTCGGACGTCCGCGGCCCGACCGATGAGTTTGACGCCGAAATCGCGTTGAACTTTCGCCTCCAGAGTTGAAGGGGCCGGGAAGGCGCCGACTCCGGACTGCCCGAACCAGAACATCAGCGCGCTGTCATCGAACTCGCCGGCAACGACTGGGTGAATGCGCTTGGAGTCGAACCACAGGTTGAGTGAACGCCGCACCTCGGTGTGATCGGTCGGCAGGAGCACGGGGGCGCCATTAAGGGACTTGGGAAAACCCCGCTTGAGACGTGTGGCGAGTTCGTTGCTGGCGAAGAATGACACGCCGGACTCTCCCAGGAGGTGGTTATAACCCTGCATCTGTACCGCCGTTCCGATTGGGGCGTCGCTGAGAACCACGTCGGTCCGCCGCGCTGCCAGGTCAGCGAGCAAGCGATCCGCTTTGTCCTCCCGACAGATCAGGCGGATGGGCTGCGGCAGCCGCAGGGCCGGTTCGAGCAATTGGCGCACGACGAGCTTGGGGATCACGTCGAGGATTCCCACCGCGAGTTTCAGCGGCCGGCCGGCGGGTTGGTGCTCGAGCGCGTTGGTCATCTCCTGGCCGAGCGAGAAGATCTCGTTCGCGTAGTTGAAGGCGATTCGCCCCGCCTCGGTGAGCTGAAGGCCTCTCCCGACGCGATCGAACAGCCGATGCCCGAACGCCGTCTCCAACTCCTTGAGCTGAACGCTGATCGTGGGCTGCGAGAGCATCAGCTCCTCGGCCGCGCGAGCGATCCCGCCTTCGCGCGCGACCATCCAGAAATAGTACAGATGGTTGTAGTTCAGCCATTTCATAGGCCACATTCTATCCATTGATAGACTCTAAGTGTGACCACGACACTTCATACTTTACCTATGCATTTTCATGGCGTATTAATGCTGTACCGAATGTGAATCGTGTTTCGTGCAACCCCGAAGGAGCTGACGCAATGTTAATCGATACCCGGGCAATCGACTTCGCCCTGACCGAGGGAATTCTGAGGCACGTGGAGTCGCGCCTGGAGTCGGCACTGGGTCCGTTCGCGCGCAATGTGCTCAGGGTGACGGTCCGGCTCGAGGACGTCAACGCCAATCGCGGCGGCATCGACAAGCGGTGCAGCGTGGTCGTGGCCCTCCGCCGACGAGGCGTGGTCGTCGCCGAGGCGACTCACGAGGACTTGTACGCCGCTGTGGACAAGGTCGCGACGCGCATGCGACGGTCAGTCAAGCGGGCCGTGGAGCGGCACGTCGCCCTCGAGCGCAAGGACCCGCAACGCCCCGGTGCGTTGGTGACGATCTGATTTCAGACCGGGCGACTCGGAATAGGCGACAACGATGACGAACCAAAACGCAAACAAGAAGGCTCTCGCACCACAGGTGCTGACCTTCCTCGATTGATCCCACCTCCCGGTCACCCGCCGGCAGGCGGGCTGACCCTACGGCCGATTCGAAATCATTCAGTCTCTTGAAGCGGCTTGTGCGTGGCTTCGGCGCCGCGCGCGCTCAGCCGGTGGAGGTACCACGTGCTCGCGCAGGATCAACTGGTTGTGACAAAAGCAGACAGGCAGCGGCTCGGGCAGATGATCGGATCGCTCCGCGCGTCGCTGCGAACCGTCGGCGACCCATACGAGAGCTACCTGCGTGCGCTGGAACGCCAGCTGGCGCGGACTCCGGTCGTCCCCGAGGCCGAAGTGAACGACGACGTCGTCACGATGAACTCGAAAGTGTGCGTGCGCGAGATGGACACCGGCAGATGCCACGCGTTGAAGCTCGTGTACGAAGCCGACGCCGATGCGTTCGGCGAGCGGGTATCCGTGCTCGCGCCGCTCGGCGCTTCGATCCTCGGCGCGCGCGTCGGAGACGTCGTCGAGTGGCAGTCCCGGCGCGGCCCGCGCCGGCTGCGGATCGAACGGATTCTGTTCCAGCCGGAGGCGGCTGGTGAGTTTGACCTCTAACGAACAAAGGAGCGCGAACATGATTGCGCAGAACGTGATGTCCCAGAGGGAAATCATCATCACCGAGAAGGATTTTGACCGGTTGCGCGGCGTGGTGGACTCGCCGCGCTATCGCGCGACCCACGCGATGTTGCTGATGGCGCTGAAGGACGAGCTGGAACGCGGCACGATCGTCGCCGCCGGCCAGGTGCCGAAGCGCGTCGTCACCATGCACTCGCAGGTGCGCATCCGGGACCTCAAGGCCGATGAGTCGGAGACGTACACCCTGGTCTACCCCGAGGAGGCCGACATCAACGATGGCAAGCTGTCGGTCCTGGCGCCGCTGGGAACCGCACTGCTGGGAACGCGCGTGGGACAGGTCGTGAAGTTCGACGCGCCTGCCGGCCAGCGGCGGCTGAAGATCGAGAGGATCCTCTACCAGCCCGAGGCCGCCGGCGACTTCCACCTGTAGCCGCGGCCCACCCGTAGCCGGTCCGCCGGGCCGGGGGAAAGACCGCCCGCCCACGCGCGGCGCAGCGGTGTTGCCGAGAAGAAAGGAATCGAATCATGCGCATTGAGATGTTTGCAAAGAGTCGTGACGTGCCCGAGGCGCTTCGGACTTACGCCGAGTTACGCGTGTGGCGCGCCGTGGGGTGCGCCAGCGATCGACTGACGTGGGTTGCCGTCCGCCTGTCGCATGAAGAGGACCATGCGGTCGATTCCAGCGTGGTGTGCCAACTCGACGGATGGCTGCGCGGCATCGGCCTGGTCACGGTGAGGCATGCCAATGTGGATACCTATGTCGCGATCGACCGCGCGGCGGCGCGCCTGGAACAGACCGTCCTGCGCAAACTCCGTGAGGCCGAAAGCAACGAAATGTCGCCGTCAACGCGCCGCGGCAGCGAATCCTGGGACCCGCGCGGGCGCGACGGCGAAGAGGAGCTATATGCGGGGCTGACATCCGAGTGACGCGCATTCACCGCCAAGCGGAGAAAGGAACTGACCATGCAACATCGAGACACGCTTATCACCCACACCGATCACCGCCGGCTTCGGTCGCTCGTGGACCATGGGCTCGCATCTGAAGATGGGAAGACCGAGCATCTGGCGGCGCTCCGGCAGCGCGTGGGAAGGGCCCGTTTCGTCAATCCGAAGGAGATCCCCCGGAACGTGGTGACGATGAACTCGCAGGTCGTGCTCCGGAACCTGGATTCCGGAGATCGGTTGACCTGCACGCTGGCCTACCCAAGCGAGGCCCGTACATCCCGCCGCCACGTGTCGGTCGCCCGTCCACTGGGGACCGCGATGCTTGGTAAGCGGGTTGGCCAGATCATCCGGTGGCCGGGTGGCGCCAATGATCGGCGCCTGCGAATTCAAACGGTCCTTTATCAGCCGGAGGCGGCTGGGGACATGCACCTTTAGGCACTCGCAACGAAGTACGCACGGAGGTTCTGATGAAATTTGGCACCAATGAAAGGAGCTTCAGCAGGCTGCCCGACGTGTTCACGATCCCTGCCCCGATGACCAATCGTCATCGGAGCTGGGCTCGGCCTGCGAATGTCAGCTCGGAATGCGAGCGCTTCTGCAAGGAATGGCTCGCGCAACGAACCTGGGAGGACGACGGCGGTCGCGTGGTTTCAAACCTGGCCCGCGTCGCCGGATGAACGCGCCGCCTCATACGAGAAAGGAGTTGACGTGCGCAACACACAACGATTCGCGATCGTCGTCACCCACACGGGCGGACGACGCCACCCGCTCGACATGCGGTGGTTGGAGACGGAGTACCAGATCGACGAGAGCGACTGCATGGTGCTCTCCGACGAGGGCTGGCGTGCCGTGGCGGAAGGCGACGTGACGATCTGGGACGCGTTGGAGCGGAAACTGCTCGTCGGGTTCTACGTCAGCCATCCGCAGCTCATCGCCGTCATCGGGCACTCGTCCGGACGGAAGGGATCGCACGCAAACGACAGCGGCCAGGAGGAAGTGCGGCGCATCGTGCGCCGCATTCGATCCCTGCTTCTGCCGGCCGCCGTGCTCGGGTTCTGGACGGACGAGAGTGGCTCACTGCTTGAGATTCTCGAGTCCCCGGATTGCGCGAAGCACGAACGATTCGAGTTCGCGAAGAAGCGCGAATCTGCCGCGTAGCTGCTGGGCAGTCGCTCGTTGAGAGAGCGCTCTCACCGTGAAGAGCTCTGCCATGACCGGTTACCAAAGGAATCAGTGATGTACGCATCATCGCGAAAGGAAGTGAATCATGTTCTGGCGCAAGACGACGATTACCCGGCCGGACCGGGACCGCCTGGTGGAAGTCACGCGGGCGAAAGCTAACACGCTGCGATGGGCGATGTTCATCGATGACCTTCAGCGGGAGATCGAACGCGCCCGTGTCGTCGAGCCGACCCGCGTTTCGCGCGACGTCGTAACCATGCACTCGAAGGTCCAGATCGTGGACCTGGGACGCGAACGGTCCGAGGTTTACACGCTCGTGTATCCGGAAGAGGCGGACCTCAGCGCCGGCAAACTTTCCGTGCTGTCGCCAATGGGCACTGCGCTCCTGGGCGCTCGGGTGGGAGATGTGGTCAGCGTGGTCGGCGCCGCCGGCCCACGTGCAATCAAGCTCGAGTCAATCCTGTACCAGCCCGAGGCTGTCGACCAAGGTGAGCCCTGCGGACTCACTCAGGAGGAGGCGTCATGAATCGCTTTTTGGAACAATGCGAAGATCGAAAGCTCACGCGCCTCCAGCATCTGGCGGAAGCGGCGCTGCATGACTACGGTCTGAGTGGCAGCGGCCTGACGTTCATCGGCCAAACTTTCAACGCGATCTTCCGCGTCGACGCTGATGGTGGCGAGCGGTATGTCCTGCGCATTCACCGCTTCAACGTGTACGACGCGCTCGAGATGCGCTCGGAGCTTGAGTGGCTCGATTACCTCCGTAAGTCCGCCGATGTGCTGGTTAGCGAACCGGTGGCGAACAAGCACGGCGACTTCGTAACCGAACTGGCCATCGACGACGTCCCTGGGCGCCACTACTGCACGTTGCTCCGCTGGCATGATGGTCGTCCTCTGGAAGAGCCAGCGCCGAACCATCAGTGTTACATGGCGGGCGAGCTGATAGCCAAGTTGCACTTGCGCTCGACGCAGTTCGTGGCGCCGACCGGCTTCACGCGACCGTGGCGCGGGATTGGCTATCCGCAGGACTGCGTCAAGCGGATCCGGTCTACGGCGCCGCCCGGGTTGTTCTCCGCCAAGGTCCTGAAGGTGCTCGACGCCACCGCCGACCACGTCGGTGAAGTCATGGCCGAGATCCGTCACGGCTCAGACGATTTCGGAATGATCCATGCTGATCTGCACGGCGGAAACCTTCTATTCCATGGGCGAACCGTTCGCGCGATCGACTTTGATGGCTGCGGTTGGGGGCACTACCTCTACGACCTGGCCATCACGACTTATCACCTGGCGCCGCAGAGCGCGCGGCTGGTCGTGGCGGGATACCGCCGGAATCGAAAGCTGTCCTGGCACGAGTTGGAGAAGATGCGGGTGTTTTACGCCCTGCGCATTCTCGATCAGTTGGCCTATCAGCTGCCGGATGCAATGGCCGCTGCTCAGACGTTGACCAGACTGCGGCCTTACGACTTGCTGGGGAGAAAGCTCCCCCGGGGCCTTCCGTCACTGTTTGAGACGGCACCCGGACTCAACTAATCGCCGGCCCTGATCCTCGCTCCATGCGCGGCGATCGGTGCCAAATGAAAGGAACGAAGAATCATGCGTGACAACTACAAGTATCTCTACGACCCGCCGCAGGCGCCGTCCGTCCAGACGTTCGTCGCCTACTCCGATCCGGTCCGAACCGAGGACGAACTGCGAGCAATCGCATCACGGCTCGCCAAGCAGCGGGCGGCTCTCCGTCGCGCAAAGCTCGCGGAACGCTGGATCGTATTCACCACCGCCGCGATGCTCGCAATCGTCATGCTGCCGGTACTGGTCGTCGTTGGAGCCGGTTTCGCTGCAAGGGCGCTGTGGCGGCGCTGGGCCCAAAGCCGGAGGCGGCAGAGAGACGCCGTGGTAAATGATGATGCTCGTTTGCCAAAGCGTCTTCATCATCGTCAAAGCTCGAGCGAAGCTGCCGCGATCTGTGTCGCGAACCCACGGAACCGCTCCGCCACGCATGTCTGTGCGGCGTTGAATACGCAATGAAGGGACGTTGGTCATGAAGTACATGAAGCTTTACGGAACCTTGGAACGAGGCGAAAGCGCGGATGTCGAGCGTCTGCGCAGGCGCATCGAACGTTATCGGAGCGCACTGCGTCGATGCGCGCAACGTTCGAAGCGGGAGCAGGGACCACGAGCCGCCGCGGAAGCAGCCAACGCCGAGAAGGAGTTGGCGTTGGCGGATGATGCGCTAAGAGCGCTTACGACAGCCGATACCCTGTCCTCAAAGCACCGTGCCGCTGAGGATCGCAATGGCGACCATGAAGTAAATGACGAGCCCAGTCACGTCCACGAGCGTCGCGACAAATGGCGCGGACGCCGAGGCCGGGTCCAAGCCGACGCGGTGCATGACCATGGGCAGCATGCTGCCAACGGCGGAACCGAACGTGACGACCCCGGCAAGGCTGATCCAGATCGTCGCCGCCATCCGGTAGGGATGTCCGCCGTAGTCATGCCAGCCGAAGTAGTACCAGAGCGTGATTCGCAGCGCCCCGATGAGCCCGAGAAACAGCCCAAGAATGACACCCGTCGTCAATTCCCGGGAGCAGATGCGCCACCAGTCGCGCAGCGCGATCTCGCGCAGCGCCAGGGAACGGATCACGATCGTGGTGGCCTGCGAACCGCTGTTTCCGCCGCTGCTGATGATGAGCGGCACGAATAGCGCGACCATGGCCGCCCGCTGAATCTCGGACTCGAAGAAGCCCATGGCGGTGGCGGTCAGCATTTCGCCGAGGAACAGCACCGACAGCCATCCCCCGCGTTTGCGGAGCATCGAGGCAAGACCGACCTCGAAATACGGCGCGTGCAGCGCCTGCGTGCCGCCGATCTTCTGGATGTCCTCGGTGGCCTCTTCTTCGGCGACGTCCGCCAGGTCATCCGAGGTGATCACGCCCAGGAGCCTGTGGTCGTCATCCACGACCGGAAGGGCAAGATACCCGTGGCGCCGCAGGACGCGCGCGACCTCCTCCTGATCCATGGCGACCGGCACTGTGACCACGTCGGCGCGCTTGATGACGCCCAGTGGCTGATCCGGCGGCGCGAAAATGAGGTCGCGCATCGACAGGACGCCGGTGAGCCGCCCCGATGCATCAACCGCGTACACGTAATAGACCTGCTCCACCTCCTCGCCAATACGCCGGAGTTCCGCGACCGCCTGCTCGGCGGTGATCGTTTCATTCAGTGCGACAGCCTCGGTCGTCATGATCCCGCCCGCCGAATCGGCGGGATACGACGCCAATCGCCGGACTTCGGCCGCCTCACGGGTGTCCAACTCCCGGATCAGCTCTTCGCGGAGTTCCGCAGGAACGTGGTTGAGGATGTCAACGCGGTCATCCGGAGCCATTTCGGAGAGCACCACCGACGCCTCAGGCGGCTCCATCTCTGCGACGACCGATGCGGCCAACGCAGGGTGCATTTCCCGCAGCAGCAATCCCGCGGTCCGTGGATCAAGATACTCCGCGACTTCCGCCCCGCGCTCCCGGGGCAGGCGTCTCAGTACCGCGGCAGCATCGGCCGGGTGCGCATCCTCCAAGTAGGATGCGATTTCTTCTGTGGAGGCCACCATCAGATCCCCGAGCGGATCCCCGCCCACGGACGCCGAAGTGTCCGGACTATGTCTTGCGTTGCTCACGGCTCTCTCCATGGAATCAGAGTGTGGTTACACTCTCAAGCACAGTGCGGGCGCACGTGAAACTATACCGCTCGCTGTCGTTGCAACCCTCCGGAGGGTCGATGGCAGCGGATCGTTCGCTCTTGTGACAGACCAAGTAATCGAACTCCCCGGTGGGAATGGTCCCCGCTTCGGATTAGCGACGCCGTTCCGCTCGCTAGGCAGGGGAACGACTTCCTGAGAATGCCACGTATGTGGTGGAATAGCTCGCCTGCGAAGGGTCGTGAACGCATCTGGTGTAAGCAGCGGGCACAACTTCGTTCCGGTCGCGCCACCGGATGACCAAGAAGTTCCTGATCTGCCATCGCTATCTCTTGCTTCCGCGCTCGGGGCCACGCTGATCGTGCGCTCGCTGGCGCTGTCCGAGTTGCGGCCCCGCGACTGATGGCGCGTCCTCGCCCGCGAATTCCGAACCGGGATGGTGCTGGGCGCGTGACTCGGCGCCATTGGCTTCGCCCGCGTCGCGCTGTGGCAGTACCTGGGCTGGGCGGACTACGGGCCGCACCACCACCTGATCGCGCTCACGGTCGCGATGAGCCGGGTCGGGGTGATCACGTTTGGCAGCATCGTCGGAAGCATGTTGCCGTTCGCGCTGCACCGGGCAGGTTTCGATGCCGCCACGAGTTCCGCGCCCTTCGTAGCGACGCTGGTCGTTGTCGAGGACCGGCATGAGCACGTACAGGTGGGTCAGCAGGTCGCGCAGTGAGATTGTGTGGCGCAACTCGACGGCGTAGTAGGGACTCTCGCCCCACTCCGGGAAACGCTCGTCCAGCGTGTGGCGGGTGGCCGAGACGTGGTAGCCGAGCGGTTCGAACAAGCGACGGAGCAGCCCCTCGCCGCCTCGGCACGGTAGCACGGTGATGCGCGCGGTCAGCGGGATCGGCGTCGTTGTCAGTTCCGGCCGTTCGCGGCTGGTGCCCGACAGGGCTGAGCCGAAGACTTGGGCGATGGCAACGGAGAGGAATGAGCTTGCGACGTACGGCCGGTCGTTGACGTACTGTTCCAGCGCGAAGCCTTCCCCCGCCGGTCCCCGGCCGTTGCGGACGAGTCCGACCGGATCAACGTCGAGCATCAGCGCGGCCGTACACACCTCGTCAGACGCCTCACTGTAAAAGACGTGGACCTTGCCGAAGCTCAAATCGAAGACCTTGCGGCCGCATCGGGTTCTTGTGGAGCAAGTACCCGAGGTCGGTCGCTGGGCGGTAGGAAGTTGTGATGGTCAGCAGCACTTCGAGTTGGATGATATGGAGGTGCTGACGCGGTTGCACGTGTTGCGCGGAGGCGGTCGAATCATCGGGTCATGACGGTCGAGGGAAAGCACCGCCCCGTTGCGCCGACCGACGTGGTGTACGACTGCGGCAACCTCCCCGAGTGGTCGATCATCCCGTGCCGCGACTACCAGCCGCTTCGCCTGCCGGTACCGGACCTGATGGTTGCTATCGCATCGCTGGCTTCGCGCGCTGACAGATCGATAACCGCGATGCGATGTGTCGGAATAGACGTATGGCGGATCAACGCTGATGATCTTCGCCGCCCCATCCGGCGCACGGTGAAGCAGATCTTGGAAGCGCCCGTGATGCGCGGCGTCGATAACGCCTTCGCCGCCGCCCGAAATGCCGGTCGGCAGTGCCTGCCGCAAATGGGCGAACCGATTCATCTGGGCGAAATGTCGACAGACATCCCGATGTTGGCTCAGCCCCAACCGGCGTATTTCACCGAGCGCGACATGCGGCTGCATGCTCAGCTCCGGAAACTTCCGAATCATGCGCGTCGCAAGTAACAGAAGGTTGTACGGCACGCCCTCCGGCCGCGCGCCGGCCGGGAACATCTTCGCGGTCGCGTACATCTGACTCAGATCGCTCTGACGCAGACCCTGTTGGTGCAGCTCGTGGATGAAGACGGGCTGCGGGCGATCGACATCGCGCGGGCGACGGTGGGTGACGGCAGACGTCGTGGGCGTCGCCGAGAATACGTCATCGAAGGAAAAGATATGATGCTGGTTGAGAACGCGCATGAGCATTTCGGCCCGCCAACAGATAGATGCCTTCGACGGCCAGCAACTGGAGGCCGTCGCCCGCATTCTGGCAGACACCAGCAAGGGCCTGACCGGTTCGCAGATCGGCCACCTTTTGCGTGATTGTCGGATTCCCGACACATCGCCGGACCTCTCCAAATGGCAGCGCCTGTACAACGCCTTTGTCGAATTCCAGAACGAGCACCACATCGGAAACCACGTCGTAGTGTTCATCACCAAGGCGATGAACCCGGCCAACTACACCGCCACGCCTGAAGTATTCGAGGACCGGCGCACTCAACTGAATGGCGTCCTGGCGTTTTGCGGCATGACCGTGGGTGACGACGGCAAGGTGCGCCGAGTCACCAAGGCGGCGAATCTTGACGAGGCGCTGGCACGGGCGCATCGGTTGGCGGCGGCGCTTCGGCAGCGCAATGTTCATGCCGACGTGCTGAAATACTGCAACGCCGAGATTCTGGTGAAGAACTATTTTCACGCCGTGTTTGAAGCGATGAAAAGCATCACCGCCAAGATTCGCACGCTTTCCGGCCTGACATCCGACGGCGCGGATTTGGTTGACCAGGCATTTCAATTGGGGAAAACGGCAACACCGTTGCTGGCCATCAGCGCCCTCGACACCGAGACGCTGCGGGGCGAGCAGCGCGGGTTTGTCAGCTTGGTCAAAGGAATTTACGGCACTATCCGAAACCCGCTGGCGCACAATCCAAAAATCGAGTGGGACATGACTGAGCAGGATGCCCTCGACATCCTCACCATGATTTCGCTCATCCACCGCAAGCTGGACAAGGCGACCAGATACACGCCGCCGGGTCCGTGCGCGATTCGGCACGCCAGATGACTGAGGTGCATTCCGCCGTACAATTGGCAGTGCTGTTTTCGGATGGAGGTGCTATGTCCGACCTTGAAGGATTCAGTGTCAAACCCCGCAAGCGCAGCACGCTTGTCGATCCAATCCAAATCTTTGAATCGTTGACCCTGCGGGGATCGATCAAGGACATTTGGGGCTCGCAGAAGGATGCGCTGAAAGATTGGCACGAGCATCGTGACGCCCCCGACACTCAATTTGACATGACCACCGGCGGCGGCAAGACACTGGTGGGCTTGCTCGCCGCCCAGTCGCTGGTGAACGAGACACGGGGGAAGATTCTGTATGTCTGTCCGACGAACCAGCTTGTGGAGCAAGCTGCCCGCCGCGCGGCCGAGTGCGGCATTTCCGTGGCCACCTACAGTGACGGCACATGGACTGACAGGGACGTTTTTGACGATGCGCGGGGCGCTTGCGTCACGAATTACCACGCCCTTTTCCACCCGTGGAGTAAGTTTCAATCCATGGACGTGTCAGGCATCATTTTTGACGACGCCCATGTCGCGGGCAACACGATCCGGTCGCAATTCACGCTTAGAATCCCACGAAATCACAAGGCATTTGAACCGCTTTGGAAGTTGTTTGCCCCTTACTTCGCGCGTGCCGGACTAACCAACCGTTTGGCCGAGGCCACGTCAGGGAACTGGCGAGCACTCCTGTTTGTTCCTTTGTTCGAGGTGTGGCCAGCCGCCGCGAAATTAGCGTCGATTCTGATCGACAGCGGCGTCGAGCATGAGGACAAAACAAAATACAACTGGGAACACCTGAAAGACCATCTCGACCGTTGCGTGATCCTGATTTCGGGCATGGGTATCGAGATCGCGCCGCCGGTGCTTCCCCTTCATCGGATGCGATATTTTCAGCCAGGTGTGCGGCGCATTTACCTTACGGCAACGGTCCCTTCGCCGTCTGAATTCATTCGAGCGTTTGGGGTGAGCAACGCACGCCGAATCCAACCGGGCGGCAAAGCCGGCGATGCCCAGCGGCAGTTTCTGTTTATGTATGGCGACGAGGATGTACAGCGGAAGGAGGCGCGTGAATTAGTGAAGGACCGCAAGGCGTGCATCATCACGCCCTCCGGTCGCGCCACCGAGCCGTGGAAAGATTTTGGCAAGATATTTGACGGTGAAATCGGTCACACCGAGATTGAACGGTTTTCGGCATCCAAAACGCCGGAGAAGCTGATCCTCATTGCTCGATACGATGGCGTCGATCTTCCCGGCGATGCTTGCCGCATTTTGATTCTTGATCGTGTGCCAGCGGGAACCGGTTTGTTCGATCGGTTCATTGATGAGAGCTTGTCGATTGAGCCACTACGGCGCATGCGCACGGCAACGAGAATCATGCAATCCATCGGCCGCATCTTTCGCAGCAACACCGACCATGGCGCGGTACTTGTCTGCGGGACAGATTTACAGCAGTGGTTGCGTGACCCCAAGAATCAGGCGTATTTGCCGGGACTGATTCAGCGACAGGTGCAGCTTGGAACTGAGCTGCGCAAGGCAGTAGACGAGGGCCGGATTACTTGCACATCGCTGTTGGATGGCGTTCTGTCTGGTTCAAAAGAATGGGATCGCATCTATAAGAGCAGTATCGAGGATTTCGACATCACCGCTGCGCCGGTGCCACCGGCTTGGCTGGCCGACGTAGCGATCCGTGAGCAGGCAGCCTATCGAAAACTGTGGGAGGGAGATTTTGCCGGGGCCGCCGCCGATTATGCGGCGGTGGCGGAATTTGCATTGCCGCACGACGCACGTCTCGCGGCGTGGTTCCGACACTGGGAAGGTCGATGCCTTGAACGTCAGAAGGACACCGCCGGGGCTTTGAAGGCGTACACCGACGCGGCGAACACCCGATCCGAACTGGGACGGCCGAAGATTGCCGCCGGTGCTGGGATCGTGAGCGCTGCCGCGCCCGTGCCCGGCAAACAGGCCGAACGCATTGCAGTGGGTTTTGACAAGCGACGTGCAAAGACAATCGCTCAGTTGAAAACGATCCAGGAGCGGCTGGTCAACGGCCCGGACACCAAGCCCGCCGAAGCGGCAATGCACGAATTGGGCGAACTGTTGGGCATGGTCAGTACCCGACCTGACACGGCGAGTGAAGACGGAACCGGGCCGGATGTACTTTGGCGATACCCGGAGAAGTCAGAGGGCGCGGCGCTGGAATTGAAGACCGACAAAAAAGCTGTCTCGAAATACACGAAGAAGGAAGACATCGGGCAGTTTCAGGACCATGTGAACTATCTGGCCAAGAAGCATCCCGACGAGGACTTCCGGCTCCGCATCGTTGGCCCGCGCGTCCCAGTTTCGCCCGAAAGCAATCCGCCTGACGATCTTCGCATCAGTGAGGTGGAACAATTCCAGGGCGTCGCCCAGCGCACGGAGACGTTTTACCAATTGTTGGTGAACAGCGACGGGAATGAATCGACAGCGGTGACCGCAGAGCGTTGGCTGAATCATTTCGGGTTGGACTGGCCAAATGTCGTCGATTCCCTAGAGTCGGATCTCGCGACCGACCTTCAAAGCCTGCCACCCGACGAAGCCAAGTGAAGGCTGCGCTGTCGGCCGCAGAGATTCCGAACATGGCCAAAGTCAAACCAGTAACGCCCGTCGCATCGAATCCGAAGTTTGTCTGGTCGAAACCGTTGGACCCGATGGTCGTAAAACCGCGTGACTTACCCGCAACGGCCGGCATCTACGCCGTCATCGCGTGCAATGCAAAGGGTGAACCGATCAAAATGCCGAATGAACCGGCGAATACCCTGATGAAGGGCGTCGGCTATATCGGCCTGACGATGAAGTCATACACGCTCAAGAATCGCTTTGCTGCATTAGCCCGAGCTTGGCGTCCGAACAGCAAGCAGAAGAAACCGAGCCACGGCAGCCGTGACCACTACAACAGTGACGCGAACGCAAAGAAGTTATTTAAGGTCGAGCACGTCAAAATCCAGTACATGCCGCTGCCCACGGATTTGAAGGAAGATGCGCCAGAGATAACGAAGTTCGCCAAGACCTTGAATATGACCGCCGAGGAGTTTCGTACCAAAATGGGGCTTGAAAGGACGGGAGATAAGCTGGTAGCCGAATCCGAAGCCATGGCAATTCAATGGTTCAAGAGGCAGTACGGTTACATACCCATGCTGAACCGCCGCGAGGAAGGCGCAGGCGATAAGCCTCCCACCGCGGCTGAACTGGCTGAGTTTTTGAAGAAGACTTAACCGGGTTTGCAATCGCAGGAGGCACCATGCCGCATCTTGTTGCAACCATCCGAAGGACGCCAGCGCAATCCGTGGGCGTCCAACTTGAGCAGGCGTTCATGGCGCTGGCCCCAGTGTGGCGCGCACATTATTCCAAGACGCCAGCCCCGACATCTTCCGCGAAGGGCTGGAAAGCGATGGCTCGAATGGTTCGCGATGCCGCAGCGCCGATCAATCTCGCGGCCGCCTGCGCCGCGTGCCCGCTGATCCAAAAGCAATCAGAACGGCCCGAGGAGGTTTTTCATGGGCTTGGCCACATGGAGATATTGCTGGCGGCAATTGAACGGTTTGCCCAGCCGGACCTGAACTTAATGCCAGAAGTTTGCGCACCGACCCAGCAATCAAGCGACGATGCAACAGACGCGCAAGCTGGTGGTCACCATAGGGCGTGACCACTTTATAACCTCCGGCTTGACGTTTTGGCGGCTTGGGCCTTTGCGCGCTGAAACTCAGAGTCTTTGATCGATGTACGTGCCAGCCCCACGACTATCTCAATTGCGTCAGAGTCACCGGACTGCAGGGTCAGGACTCGCTGCGGCAGTACGCCCGGTCGTACCGAAACCCGAACTGTATCATTCTGCAGATTGAAAGACCTCGTCATTTCGCTCTGGTCTCCGCGGTAGCCCATTTCGATCCCAGATGCTCTGTTCCACCCCTCTCGCTTCAACAAGTCGCTAAGCAATTGGAATGATGATCCGATCCGGCTTGCCAACTCAACATCGACATCGATAAATGTAGTACCGCTCCATCGCAGCACGCGCCTTGACCCGCCACCTAAAAACATGTGCGGTACGTCGGCCACGGGGCCAATTGGGCCTCGTCTCTGCCCCAAATCCTCCACGTACGACTGCATTGTACTCGCTCCTCTATGCGCCTGAACAACCCACATTCCATTTTGTACGATCGTCTCTTCATCTCCGACGATTCCATTTGACAACACACTCGCAAGAGCCTCACTTCTATATATCGTGGAAACATCAACAAACACAAAAATCTGTTCGTCATTCCACTGAATCTCCAGCTCCCGAAAATGTTGCTCTTTATAGAATGCCTTGGTGCGTAGTAGTACCCAGAAGGCGAAAACCGCCATCGCACCACCGACGAGGATAAAGAAGCGCCTCTTCATGGATACGTGCCTATGCCGTAGTCATCAAAGTATTGCCTGCTATCATCTATTCTAATCCCATTCCGGAACCCCCCGACTACGTTGCCACCGCTACGTTCAACGATATTATCGAGCATCCTGGTCCATGTCTGGCTCTGACTCGCCTCGCCACCAATGAAGGGTAATCCAAATTTCGCGCCCTCAACGCGATTAGCCGGTGCGTCCACTGACCAAGTTTTCACGATGATCACTCCGCCCCCGTAATCACCAACCTCCCAGCCGCGCCAGCCGACGAGAGGGTGTCCCTCGAGCGTCTCCGCAACCATTATGCGATTCATACGATCGAAGCGCACAATGCGAACATTGAATGGGCGCTGACCGAGCCTCGTCTGCACCGGCGTCAGAGTAAACCGCACGATGTCCCCGACCTGAGTTGGGGCACGATTGCGGATGATCTCGTCTGCCGGAAGTTCACTCAGACTGGTTGTAAGATCGAAGACTTCATCAAGGCTCAGCCGGCTCCCGCGGATCGTCACCGTATGCATAAGAACCGTCGTTTCCGCCAGACTGGGCGGTAATTGCGGATCGAGGGTCTGCGGCGGCGGACCAAGTGAGATGTTAGCACCGCTGAGAAGCATCGGTAATACAAAGAGGCCAGTGATAGCTAGGACTGCACCGACGCCGACCGCTACTTGTGCGAAAGTATGCCCGCTAGGGTCAATAAAGTATACAGGATTCGCATTGCCATATTGATACTTGTGTAAGGTGCCGGGGTCACTCGCGGTGCCTTCATAAGCATCGAAGCTGCTGAACCGCCCGGCACTCTGGTCGTAGTACCGTGCCCGCAGGTAGTACTGCCCCAGCCCCGCGTCGAACTGCTCGCCCGCGTACAGCAGGTCCGTCCCCGGCGTCGCCGGGTTCTGCGCCAGCGCCACACCGAACGCGTCGTAGCTGTACCGCTCGCTGATCGCGCCCGCGGCCGTCGTCAGCAGACGCGTGCTGCCGTGGCCGTCGTAGACGAGGTAGGCCAGCGTGCCGCTGGAGTTCGCCTGGCCGATCACGTCGTCGCCAATCACGTACGTGACGCTCGGTGAGGACGATGGCGTACCCTTCTCCTCCAGCACCTGTGCATAGCCCGTCGGGTTCGCGCCGTCGACGAGGAAAAGTTTGTTGTCAGTCGTCGTGGCGACGGTCGCAGGATCGGTTGTGTGGTCCGTCACCGTCGTCGTCACGTCCGACCCCACCCGGATCCCGGCGTGGTCGTAGGCGTACGCGGCGGTGGTGTCGGTCTCGATGAGGGTCCACCCGTCGAACTCGGGGTCGATCTCGCGCAGCTCCGTCGCGTCGAAAGAGACTAGCCGATTGCGCAAGTCGTAACCGTACGTCCGCTCCTCGTTGGTCTGCTCGCGTTCCAGGTCGTAATCGCCCGCGGTGTAGAAGTACCGGTCGCGGCCGATCAGCGAGCCGTTGGCGTCGTAGCTGTAGTCAATGGTCTCGCTGTAGTCGATGCCGCCGTAGACCTCCTGCGTCAGGCGGTCGTTGGCGTCGTACGCGTACTCCCGCCAGTACTCGATCGCCCCGTTCCACTTGATCGTGCGGTTCCCGGCCCGATCGTAGCCGTACACCCAGTTGTAGTTCTCCGCGTAATCGCCGTTGGAGGATGAGCTCTCGCGCGTCAGCCGGCCGACCGCGTCGTACTCGTAGTCGATCGTGCGCGTCGTCGTGTTGCCACCGGATTCGAGGCGCGTCTCCACCACCCGGCTGCGCGTGTCGTCGGCCCGCACCGTGTAGTCGTAGCTGCTGAGCATCGTCGCCCCCAGCTTGTTCTCCATCACGTCCAGGCGGTTCAAGTCGTCGTACGCGTAGCTCGTGACGATCCCGCTGGGCAGCGAGACGGTCTGGCGGTTGCCGGCTGCGTCGTAGGCGTACGTCGTGGTGGGTAGCGTCGTGGCGACGGCGTTGCCCGACGCATCGTAGCGGCTCAGCTGCACCGCCGGCGCCGCGGGCGTGGCGCTCGCGAGCTTCGCCGAAGTAACGGACTTGAGCCGGCCCAATTCGTCGTAGCCGTACAGCGTGTCCGTCGTCGGACTCGACGGGTTCGTACCCGTCCACCTGCGCACGTGACGGCCGGTGGCCGCGTCGTAGTCGTAGTTCACACGCCCTTCGGGCGAGTCGACGCTCGTCAGCCGCCCTTCGACGTCGAACGCGTAGTTCGTGATGCGGTTACTCTCGCCGACCTCGGTCACGCGGTCTTGGCGCCCGAGGGCGTCGAAGCGATACGTGACCGTCTGTCCCGCCGTGCCGGTGGCGGGGTTGACGCCGACGCCGAACCACTTCTCCTCGTCCACGCGCCCCAGCGCGTCGAACTCGAAGGTGTGGTTCTGGCCCTCGAAGTCGGTCATCCGCTCCAACCGGCCGAACGCGTCGTAGAAGGACAACTCGGTCTGCCCCAGCGGCAACTTCCGCTCCACCCGGCGGTTCTGCTCGTCGTACTCGAACGTCGTCTCCCGGTTCTGCCCCCCGGAGCCAGTGAACTTGTTGTCTTGCGGGTCGCGCTGGAGGACGAGGTTGCCATAGCGGTCGTACTCGTACTCCCAGCGCGGCTGTGCAGCTACGCCGCCGCTAATCAATCCGATCCCGATGGGGACATAGGGTTGCACGACCGCCGTCAGGTTCCCGCGGCTGTCGTACTCGTACCTCGTCGTGTTCCCAAGCGCATCGGTCTCGGAGACCTTGCGCCCCAAGTCGTCGTAGGCTACTGAAACGGACGTGCCGTCATGGAACACCGTCCGCACGACCCGCCCCAATTCGTCGTAGATCTGGGTGGTCGTATGCTGCTTCGCGTCGGTGACGCTGGTCTGTCGGCCGGCGTCGTCGTAGGCGTACGTCGTCGTCTGGCCCAGCGCATTCTCGAGGGAGGTAACGCGGCCGAGCAGGTCGTACTCGTAGTCCGTCTGCTTGCCGTCCGTGCCGGTGACAATGTCGGCGCGGCCGGCGGCGTCGTAGGTCGTCGCGGACGTGGAGATGACCGAGGTGAACGTGTAGTCCACGCCGCCCGACTGCGGGACGATCTCCCACACGTCGCTGCCGCTGCTCGTTTCCTGGATGTTGATCACGACGTTCGCCAGCCGCTCGGTACTGACGACGCGGCCGACCTTGTCGTATGTCGTGCGCGTGCCGTTGGCCG
>JBAUGM010000622.1:0-3034 GCA_049679725.1 Tepidisphaeraceae bacterium | reverse complement strand
GCAAAGGGCGAACACAAGGTTCGCCCCTACAGAAGAGCGGACATGCGATCGCCCTGTCGCGCGCGCGGATCGTTGTACGCGCGGAACGCGCCCGGTTACGCTACACGCGGAGTTCGCGCACGCGCGGAGGCGTTGAGATGCCGTTAGAGAGATGGTCCGATCGCGTGGTCGTCGTTCACCTGGCGGACGACCCGCAGTTCACCGAAGACCTGTACGCCTTCGACGCGTCCGTCGGCGACGACGTCGTGCTCGACTTCGCCGCCGTCCGATCCATCAACTCCACCAATCTCGCGCGGCTGCTGAAGCTTCGGAAACAAGCGCTGGCGGACAAGGCCAAGCTCCTGCTGTGCGGGGTGAGCACCGAGGTGTGGGGCACCTTCCTCGTGACCGGGCTGGATTGCCTGTTCGAGTTCAGCGACAACGTGCCGACGGCGCTGGCGACGCTGCAGATGGCGTAGCGTCGCTGGGCTGACCGACCGATCACCTCATCACCACGAACCTCGATTTCACCGTCTGCTTCACGTACGTCCGCGTGATGTCGACGGTCCCCTCGTGCTGCCCCTCATGCTCCACCGTGCCGTGCGTCGCCAGCCACTGCTGGCCGCGCGCGAAGAAGTCGTCGAATGCGTGCGGTGTCATCTCGCCGGCGAAGTAGGTGTCACGCCGCACGGGGATGATCCGGCAGAGCGGGTCGCCCTTCTTGATCGTGATCCGCTTCTCCCCCGGCGACAGCTCGATCACCGTGTGCCACGGGTAGCTGGCCGGGTACCAGTCGGTGTCGATCAGGGCGGACATCGAGCGCCAGGGGCGATCGATGTTCGGGATGTCGGTGATGAGCAGCAGCTCGTTCGGGTCGGTCTTGAGGAACAGGAAGCTGCTGACCTTCACCTGGTTCCGGATCTGCTCGTACACGTTGTCGCTGATCACGTGCGGGAGCTTCTGACCCTTCTCCCAGAACCAGGCGTACTGCTGGGTAAGGGGCGCGCCTTCGGACTCATCCGATCCGGCGTAGCTGAAGTCGCTCTCGATGACGATGTCGTCCTCGACGCGCCAGTCGCCGGTGCGGGACTTGACGAAGGTGACGTCGAAGTTGGCCAGGACGTCGAACCCGAACCCGTTGGCCGCCCGAATTGGCGGGCACTCCTCGGGCCAGCCCTTCCCGGCGCCGCGCTTGACGTAGACTTCCTTGGCCGGCTGGGGTGTGAACAGGTCCTGATGGAACTTGAAGTAATGGAGCATGGCGGCGGCAACTGTCGGGCATGTCACGTTGGAAGGCAACCGCGTCAGAGCGATCAGCCGTCAGCTATCAGCGATCAGCCAGAGAGATGCGACTGCTTTCTTTCTGGCTGATGGCTGACCGCTGATCGCTGACAGCTTCGCCTCAATTGACGACCGCGAAACCATCTGCATATTGTTCCCCCTCCTGGGCGATCCGAACGTCGTAACCCGTTTGGCCCCATCGTCTAGAGGCCCAGGACACCGCCCTTTCACGGCGGCGACGCGGGTTCGAATCCCGCTGGGGTCATTCGCCCTTCATGCAGGGCATCGCATGACGCAGAAACCGCCCGGCCTACCGCCGGGCGGTTTTCGTTTGGCCCTCCGAGCGGGTCCGGCGGGCGTTCAACACTTCCTTACCGCAAGAGATAAGACAATAATCTATCCGATGGTACGTTAAGGTTGCGGGGCGATCCGACCACGTCCCAGGGAGCTACCCAGCATGTCGAGATTGCCGAACTACGACCCGAGCGAGCACACCCCACGCCTCGAAGATTTCGCCATGACCCGTCGCGAGCTGTTGCGGCGGACGGGCATGGGGATGGGAACGCTTTCGCTGGCGATGCTGCTGAAGGAGAACATGTTCGGCACCGCCGCCTCGGCTGCGGCGCCGGGCGCGGGTCAGCCGCTGGCGCCGCGGCAGCCGCACTTCCGGGCGAAGGCGAAGCGCGTCATCCACATTTTCGCCGGCGGTGGGCCGTCGCACGTCGATACGTTCGACCCCAAGCCGTCGCTGGCGCGATACGAGGAACAGACCCTTCCGGGCCTCACCGGGCTGGCGTATCCGTCGCCCTTCGAGTTCAAGAAGTACGGCAAGTCCGGCATCGAGGTCAGCGAGCTGTTCGAGAACCTCGGCGAGTGCGTCGACGACATGTGCGTCATCCGCTCGATGTGGACCGACGTCCCCGCGCACGAGCCGGCGTCGAAGTTCATGCACACGGGCTCGCTCCAGCTTCCCAAGCCGTCGCTCGGCTCGTGGGTCGTTTACGGCCTGGGCAGCGAGAACCAGAACATGCCCGGCTTCATCTCGCTGGGCGGGAAGCCGGAGTACCGCCAGGCGTCATTCCTGCCCAGCCTGTTCCAGGGGTCGAACGTCGACTACTCGACGAAGCTGCCGCTCGACCAGGTGCTGCTGAACATCCGCAACGGGTTCACGCGCTCAGGCGATCAGCGCAAGCAGCTCGACCTCGCCCGCAAGCTCAACGCGATGCACAGCCAGAAGCTGCAGAAGGAAGAGCAGCTCGAAGCGCGGATCGAGTCGTTCGAGATGGCCTTCCGCATGCAGACCGAGGCGACCGACGCCTTCGACATCTCCAAGGAGCCGAAGGAGGTCCGCGACAGCTACGGCCCCAGCGAGAACGGCGCGAAGCTGCTCGTCGCGCGGCGGCTGGTCGAACGCGGCGTGCGCTTCGTGCAGGTCTTCGCCGGCGGGTGGGACCATCACCGCGATTTGGAGACGAACCTGCGCAAGAAGGCGAGCGAGATCGACCAGCCCGCCGCAGCGCTGCTGAAGGACCTGAAGAAGCGCGGCCTGCTGGACGACACGCTCGTCATCTGGGGCGGCGAGTTCGGGCGCACGGTCACCCGTGACAGCGGCGGCGGCGGCGGGAGCCCCGGTCGCGACCACAACGGCCGCGGGTTCTGCACGTGGATGGCGGGCGGCGGCGTGAAGGGCGGGCTGGCGTACGGCGCGACCGACGAGTTCGGCTTTCAGGCCGTCGAAAACCCCGTCCACGTCCACGACTTGCACGCGACGATC
>JBAUGM010000621.1:0-6412 GCA_049679725.1 Tepidisphaeraceae bacterium | reverse complement strand
GCGGTGGCGCCAACACCATCCCGAGCTCTTCGATGATGACCATGCCATCACGGCTGTCGAACAGCTCGAGCTTCATCTCGTCCAGGCCCAGCGTCGCGTCGGTGCGGATCAGGATGCGCTTGTCGGTGTCGCCCTCGAGCCCTGCGATCTGCCGGCGCTTCTTGTTCTGGAGGTAGAACGCGACGTCGGGGTTCACCGACAGCTCGACGCGCGCGACCTTCAGGTCGTTCGCCGCGATCGCCAGCCGCCGCATCACGTCGAGGCTCATCGATTCCGGCGTCTTCACGAGGCCGGCGCCCTTGCAGTGCGGACAGTCGAAGTAGATCGAGCGTTTGAGGCTTGGGCGCATGCGCTGGCGGGTCAGCTCGACGATGCCGAACTGGCTCATGCGCAGGACCTTGGTCTTGGCGCGGTCCTTCTTGAAGTTGTCGTGCATCCGCTGCTCGAGCTCGCGGCGGTGGCGCTCGTAGCGCAAGTCGATGAAGTCGCAGATGATCACGCCGCCCAGGTCGCGCAGCTTGAGCTGCCGCGGGATCTCCTCGGCGGCTTCCATGTCGGTCTTGAACGCCGTCGTTTCCGCGTCGGCGTGGTCGCGGAACTTCCCGCTGTTCACGTCGATCGCGACGATCGCCTCGGTGCTGTCGATGACCAGCGACCCGCCGCTGGGGAGCGGCACGTGGCGGCTGTACATCTGCTCGATTTCTTTTTCGATCCCGTACTTGTGGAACAGCGGGACGGGCTCTTCGTAGAGGTCGACCCTGTTCTTCGTGCGCGGGTTGGTGATCTTGATCACTTCCTTCACGCGCTTGGCGACCTCCTTGCTGTCGACGATGATCCGCTCGACGTCGTTGGAGAACACGTCTCGCACCGTGCGCGTGACGAGGTCGCCTTCGGTGTACAGCTCGACCGGCGCGGGCTCCTTGCGCTTCTTCTCCAGCGTCGCCCACAGGCGGCTGAGGTACGTGAGGTCGCGCTGGATCTCCGTCTTGCTCTTGCCTATCCCGGCGGTGCGGATGATGAAGCCGACGTCCTTCGGCGGCTTGAGCGCGTCGAGGATCTGGCGGAGCTTGCGGCGCTCTTCCTCGTCCTCGATCTTGCGGCTCACGCCCATCTTGCCCATGCCCGGCATCATCACGAGGATGCGACCGGGGATGGAGAGGTACGTCGAGAGCGTCGGCCCCTTCGTGCCGATGCCTTCCTTGATGATCTGGACGATGATCTCATCGCCCCGGCGCAGGCAGCGCTGGATCGGCGGGCGATCCCGCCGCGCCATCTTGCGGCCGACGGTTTCGTGGATGTCTTCGCCCTTTCGGCCGAAGTAGCTGGGCATCAGGTCGCTGATGTGCAGGAACCCGTTGCGCCCGAGGCCGAAGTCGACGAACGCCGCCTGGATGCTCGGCTCGACGTTGGTGACGCGCCCTTTGTAGATGTTGCCGACGTGTGAGGTGGAGCTGGTTCGCTCCATGTAAAGCTCTTCGAGCTTGCCGTTGTCGAGCAGGGCGATTCGGCACTCCTCGCCCTCGCTGACGTTGATCAGCATTTCTTTCGCCATTATGTCCGTTGTCCGTTGTCAGTTGTCAGTTGTGAGGTCAACACTGCCGGTGACGCGTCCTTTGCGCCAACAACGGACAACGGACCACGGACAACTGACAAACAAGAGGTTAGATCGTTCAAAAGGCCTCGGGGATGAACTTCCGCGTCTCTTCGCGCAGGAAGTGCATCACCTGTCGTTCGCTGTCGAAGCTCATGACCTTGCGCGCCACCTGCCGCGCGTTCTCCATGGTCGTTGAGCGGATGATTTTCTTCACCTCCGGGATGTCGGGGCCGTTCATGCTGAACGTGTTCAACCCGAGCCCCAGGAGCAACAAAGTGTACAGGGGGTCGCCCGCCATTTCACCACAGACGGACACGCTGATCTGATTCCGCGCGCCCGCCCGGATGACGTCCCGCACCAAGGCTAACACGGCCGGGTGGGCGGGGCAAAAGAGCCCGGCCACCTTCTCGTTCGTCCGATCCACCGCCAAGGTGTACTGGATGAGGTCGTTGGTCCCGATCGAGAAGAAGTTCACTTCCCGCGCGAAATGGTTGGCCATCAGGGCCGCCGAGGGCACTTCGACCATGATGCCGATCGGGATGTCGCGGCGGAACGGCACGCCCTCGTCTTCCAGCTCCTCCGTCACGTCGTTGAGGACCATCTTCGCCTGGCGAAGCTCCATCAACGTACTGATCATAGGGAACATGATCCGCACATCTCCAAGCACGCTGGCGCGCATGATCGCGCGGAGCTGTCGCTTGAACATGGGGATGTCGTGCAGGCACATGCGGATGGATCGGTCGCCGAGGAACGGGTTGCGCTCCGGGCTGGCGCTGCGGGCCTGCGTTTGCTTGTCGGCTCCGAGGTCCAGCGTGCGGATGACCAGCGGCTTGCCGCCCAGTCGCCGCAGCGCCTCCGCGTACGCGTCGTAGTGATCGTCCTCCGTCGGCTCATCATCGGACGCGAGGTAGAGGAACTCGGTGCGGTAGAGGCCGATGCCCTGCGCGCCGCGCTTCACCGCGTCGTCGATGTCCTCGGGGAACTCGATGTTCGCCTGCACGCTCACGGCGTGCCCGTCCTGCGTCTCGGCGGGCAGGTGGGCGAGCGTGGCCAACTCCACCTCGAGCTTCACCTGCTTGCGCTCTAGCTCGCGATGCTCGGCGAGCTGCTCGGCATCCGGGTTGACGATCACGACCCCGCGGTGACCGTCGATGATCACCGTGTCGCCGCCGCTGACCTCGCTGGTAATGTTGCCCAACCCCACGACCGCCGGGATGCCCATGGCGCGGGCGACGATGGCGGTGTGACTCGTGCGCCCGCCGGCGTCGGTCGCGAAGCCGCGCACGTGCAGCTTGTCGAGGGCGGCGGTCTGCGAGGGGAGCAGGTCGTGGGCGATGATGACGACGTCGGTCGTCAGGTGCGCCAGGTCCTCGCGCTTCTGGCCGATCAGCGCGATGAGCAGGCGCTTCTCGACGTCGTGGATGTCCTTGACGCGGTCCGACAGGTACTTGTCGGTCATCGTCTGGAACAGGTTGGCGTACCGCCGCATGACGGTGCTGACCGCGTACTCGGCGGTGCTATGGTTGTTCTTGATCTCGTCGTTGAACTGCTTGAGGAGGGCCTTGTCCTTGAGCAGGCCGAGGTGGAAATCGAAGATCCCGCCGATCTCCTTGCCGTGCGTGGCCGTGACCTCGTCGCGGAGCCCCTTGAGTTCCTTGGATGCGTGCGCGAGCCCCTCGGCGAGGCGCCGCTGTTCGTCGGGCACGTGCGCGGCGTCCACCTGCCGCTTGGGGACGAGCACGTCCTCGGCGTCCAGCACGACGGCCGTGCTGATCACCACCCCGGGGGAGACGCCGATGCCTTTCTTGATCTCCATCGTGAATAGCCGTCAGCTATCAGCGATCAGCTTTCAGCCGGAGGTCCGCCAAGTCTTGCCTGGCTGATCGCTGAGAGCTGATGGCTGAGAGCTTTTTTATTCTTCCTCGCCGAACTTGCTCTCGAACAATTCCGCCAGGCTCTTGACGGCGGCGGCGGCGTCGGCGCCTTCGGCGTCGATGCGCATCCTGGTGCCTTCGGTGGCGGCGAGGATGATCATCTGCATCACGCTCTTGCCGTCCGCCTCGCCCGGCTCCTCGCCGAACTTCGTCACCTTGATGTCGCTGCTGAACCCGTTGGCCACGTCCACGAATTGCATCGCCGGCCGCGCGTGCAGCCCGAGCTTGTTGGAGACGACGATGTCACGCGAGGCCTGGGGCATGATTGCTGATTTTCGATTTGCGATTTGCGATTTGCGATTGGAAGGCGAGCCAATCGGCAATCGCAAATCGGCAATCGGCAATCCGGTCACTTCCCCTGGTCCGCCTCGTCCAGCAGGTCGTTGATCGCCTGCTTGGTCGCGCTCTGCCGCAGGAACTTGCGGAACATGTCTTTCTGCAGGTTGGTGAAGACGATGTTCATCGCGTTGAGGTGCTGTTGCGGCTGGTTCTCGGGGCTGAGCAGCAGCACGACGCTGTAGACCGGCTGGTTGTCCAGCGCCGCGAAGTCGATGCCGTTGACGCTCCGCCCCACCGTGCCCGACATCCGCTGGACCTTGGCGTGCTTCACGTGCGGGACGGCGACGCCCTTCCCGAAGCCGGTCGAGCCGTTCTGCTCGCGCTTGATCAGCGCCGCGACGACCTCGTCCACCGCGTCGGCCGGCAGCGCGCCGGCGGTCGAGAGGGACGTGACCAGCTCCCGCAAACACCCGTCCCGGTCCGCAGCCGCCAGCTCGGGAACGATCGCCTCGGCGACGATGAAGTCCTTCAGTTTCATAAACCTCGCTCAACCCTTCCTTTTTGGTATTGCCGATTGCCGATTGCCGATTTGCGATTGAGGACAAAAGCCTCCCGGACCGCATGCATTTCAATCGGCAATCGCAAATCGAAAATCGGCAATGATCTACGCCCCGGGATGTTTCCGGTTCCGAATCTTCTTCTTGTGCTCGCTGAGCTGACGCTCCAGCTTGTCCACGCAGCCGTCGATGCACGCGTACGCGTCCCCGTCGTCGTGGTGGGCGATGAACATGTTCTTGTGCTCGGCGTTCACGATCATCTCGACGCGGACACCTTCCTTCAGAGAGTCCAGCACCACCTCGATCTCCTGGATGCGATCGTAGTACTTCGTCAGCTTGCCGGCCTTCTGCTCGGCGTACGATTTCAGCGGCGCGGTCACATCCATGTGCCGGGACGATACGGTTGTAATCACAGCGTGCTCCTCCATCCCCCTGTCAAACGCGGGGGTTATCTTGTTGAACGGCCGGGCATTGTACTGGAAAACGCGCCCCGCATCCGCGCCCCGAATCAGCCCGCCAAGTCAGCCCGCCGATCAGCCGCCGAACAAAGCACCATCGAATCAGCCCGCCGACCCTTCCGGCGCCGGCAGTGATGTCGGCGGCGGCGCCTCCGCGAGCTCGTCGCGCTGCCGCGCGACCGGCTTTCCCTCCGGATTCGGCATGAGCACCCCGCCGCTCACGAGCATCCGCATCGCTTCTTCCACGCTCAACGGCAGCTCAACCACCGACTGTCGCGGCACGACCAGCACGTACCCGCTGAACGCCGTCGGCGACGACGGGACGAAGACCGTCACCATCTCTTCCCCGACCGACTTGCTCAGCGGTGGCAGCCCCGGCCCGGTCACCAGGCCGATCGACCAGATTCCCTTCTCGTGCGGCTGAACCGCGACGACCCGGCTGCCCTGGAAATGGCTCGACTTGTCCGCGATCAGGAAATCCGTCACCTGCTTCACAGCCGGGTAGATCGCGCGGACGATCGGGATCTTCATCACCGCGACCTCCGCGATGCGCCACATCTGCCTGCCGATGAAATTGCCGACGAACACGCCGACGACGTAGACCGCCAGGATCGCCAGCAGCACGCCGACGACCTTCGTGCGGAGCAGATCGTCGCTCCAATAGCGCCCGATGTACCCCGCCGGCTCCGGCCGCACGAACCCCTGCTCGGCCAGCGAGAGCCACGTCCACTTGATGCCGAAGATCAGGTGCTGCCCGAGGTTCTCCCAGAGGAAGTCCCAGACCTTCACGAGCAGCCAGAGCGTGATCAGCGTCGGCAGCAGGGCCGCGAGCCCGCGCAGGAAAAAGCGGCGGAAGTCTTCGCCGAACCCGATGCGCGGCGGCCGCTTGGCGCGGTCGGTCGTGCGTCGGCCGAACGGGATATCGGAAGTCGGGATCACGCGGGACACCGCAGGGTCGCGAACGAATGCCGGGCCGGACGCCGCGCGAACGAAGCTCCGCACCGCGGCGACAGGCGCGTTAAACGGCGGGTGACGCGCGTCGCGCCAACCTGTGATACACGCGGGGGTGGGAAAGATCAATTGACGGAATCGCGGCGAGCGCGCGTGCGGCGCTTCTCCCTCTCACCGGTACTCCGGGGAGAGGGAGGTCGCACTTACTGCGCGGGTGCGGTCGTCGACTGCGTCGTCGCCGGTTGCGTCGTCGCGGGCATGGCGGCCACCGCGGCGGCGTATTGCTTCACCACGTCGTCCGCCTCCGCCTCCGCCAACTTCGCCACGGCCTCGCGACCGTCGGCGGTCTGCTGCGACGCCAGCACGCCGAGCAGCCGGCCGATCCAGCTTGGATCGGCGAGCATGACATCGATCGCCGCGGCGCGCTCGGCAGGCGGGAGCATCGTCGCGTTCAAGTACATCGCCCACGCCCGCACGCCGTCATCCGCATCGGCCGTGCCCCGGCGAATCAGGTCGCGCAGGGCGGCCGACGCGTTCTTCGTCTCCTCCGGCGTCTGACTTTCGGCGGGCTTCGACTCGATCATCCGCACGAACGTCGCCACCAGCTCCAGCGCCGCCACCTTGTCCGGCGGCTGGCCG
>JBAUGM010000620.1:0-3611 GCA_049679725.1 Tepidisphaeraceae bacterium | reverse complement strand
CCGTATCTCCTGCTCGCGGCACTCGCTTGCGCGCTCGGCGCGGCGCTGGCGTGGCCGTCGCGCAGGCGGGCTAAACCTTGACAGGTTTTTCACGCCGCCGTACTGTCTGATTCGGGTTTTAAACGAGGAATTCCGCCCCCGGCACGCTCGAAGCGTCGCGCTCCCCGCGGGCGCTCCTGGCGTTCGCGCGACGGCGGGCTCACGCAGGGAAAAACTGGCATGTCCGAACCCATCCCCCCGATCTCGGTGGCGCAAGAGAAGAACGCTCGCGTCGTTGAGTTCACCAACAACAAGATCCTCGACGAGGCCAACATCGCCGAGATCGGCGCGAGCCTCAACGCGCTGATCGACGAGGGCGAGGGGCCGAAGATCCTGCTCGACTTCGCCAACGTCGATCACCTCAGCTCAGCTGCGCTGGGCATGCTCATCAACGCCAACAACCGGGTGAAGCAGCGCAACGGGCAGTTGCGGCTGACGAACATCAAGCCGCAGATCTTCGAGGTCTTCGTCATCACGAAGCTGAACAAGCTGTTCAAGATCCACCCGACCCGGGCGGAGGCGCTGGCGAGCTTCACCTAACGCACGCGCGCAGCGCGGGACGCGCGTTGCTCCCGCGGGACGCCACCGCACGACGCGACGGAGCTGTCCTGGAATGGGCAAGGCCGGATCGAACAGCAATAGCAAAGGCAAGCGCAGCAAGGCGGCGGCGGCCGCCCGCGCGTCGTCCGGGAAGCGCGCGGGGCGGAACGGGTCGGCAGGGTCGGCTTCGGGGCAAGGCAACGACCACGACATGAAGTTCACCATCCGTTCCGACTTCTCCGCCGGCCACGACGTCCAGAAGCGCATCCTCGACGCCGTCGAGAAGGCCGGCTTCAACAGCCAGAGCACCTTCGCCATCAAGCTCGCGCTGGAAGAAGCGCTGATCAACGCCATCAAGCACGGCAACAAGCTGGACCTGAAGAAGAGCGTGCACATCGAGGCCAGCGTCTCGCCGAACGTCACCGAGATCACGATCGAGGACGAAGGGCCGGGCTTTGAGCGCTCGAGCGTCCCCGACCCCACGCTCGAGGAGAACCTCGACAAGTGCTCCGGCCGCGGCATCCTGCTGATGGAAGCCTACATGAACCGCGTCGAGTGGAGCCGCGGGGGGCGACGGGTGCACATGGTGAAGAAGAACGAGGCCGATTTGCTGCCGCGCTGAGTGTGGTGACGGGGTGGGGGGTGACGGTGTGACGGAGTAAAATGCCAGGATGGCAACATCCTTCAAAGAACTCCGGGTCTGGCAGAACGCCATGGACTTGGCGATGGAAGTATTCGAGCTGACCAAGGCGTTCCCTGCTGACGAGCGGTACTCGCTCACCGACCAAGCACGACGTGCCAGTCGATCGACGGCTTCCAACATCGCCGAAGCCTGGCGAAAGCGCCGGTACGTTGCGCACTTCGTGGCGAAGCTCAGCGACAGCGAGCAGGAGGCCGCCGAAACACAGACGCATATCGAATTCGCTCGCCGCTGCGGTTACTGCAGCGACGAGGTCGCGCAACGACTTGACGCGCGTGCTGAGGAGATCCTCGCCCAACTGAGCATCATGATTCGCGACGCCGACCGTTGGTGCCTTCCACCCGGCACTCGATAACAGAGTCTTCGCCTTTACCCCTTCACCCCCTCACTCCCCACTCCGTCACCTCTTCACCCATGCTCCTCCCCATCCGCACCGACAGCCCGTTGCGATCGACGCCGTGGATGAACTGGGGGATCATCCTGCTCAACGTCGTGATCTTCATGATCCAGCGGCGTGACCCGCAGTTCGAGGCCAACTACGTCCTGTCCGCACGCGACCCGTCGCTGCTCAACTACTTCACCTACTCGCTCCTGCACGCCAACCTGGTTCACCTGATCAGCAACATGCTGTTCCTGTACATCTTCGGGAACAACGTGAACGACAAGATGGGCCACCTCGGGTACCTCGGGTTCTACCTGGCGGGCGGGGTGTTCGCGGGGATCGGGCACGTGCTGACCGAATCGACCAGCGTCTACGGCGCCAGCGGCGCCGTGGCGGCCGTCACCGGGGCGTACCTCGTCTGCTTCCCGAGATCGAGCATCACGGTCATCTATTTTCTCTTCTTCGTGGGGACGTTCGAGATCCCCAGCATGTGGTTCATCGCCGTCTTCTTCGTCAAAGAGCTGGTCATGCCGCTGGCCGACAGCTCGGGCGAGGTCGCGCACTTCGCGCACGTGAGCGGCGGGCTGTTCGGGTTCGGCGTGTGCCTCGGGCTGCTCGCGATCGGGCTCCTGCCGCGCGATCAGTTCGACGTCCTGGCGCTCATGCAGCGCTGGAACAAGCGCCGCCAGTACCGCGAGCTCGTCAGCAAGGGGTACGACCCGTTCGGCTACCTCCCCAAGGTCCGCCCCGAGCCCGCGGCGCTGGAGCACGTCGACCCTACCCTGCAGCGCCTGCAGGACCTGCGCGCGGAGATCAGCGAGGCGCTGGCCCACCACAACCACCCGCACGCCGCGCTGCTCTTTCTGGAGCTCAAGCGCCTCGACCCGCAGCAGGTGCTCTCGCGACAGGCGCAGCTGGAGGTCGCCAACCAGCTCGCCAGCCAGCAGCTCTACATCGAGGCCGCCGACGCGTACGAGCAGTTCCTCAAGCACTATGCGAACTTCGAGCAGATCGAGCAGGTCGAGCTGATGCTGGGCTTGATCTACGCGCGGTATCTCCGCAAGTACGACCGCGCGAAGGAGTACCTCATCCGCGCCGCCGCGCGCCTGCACGGCGAGCGCGAAGTCGAGATGGCCCGCGCGGAGTTGCGCCGCATCGAGCCGTTCGTGAGCGGGGCGACGAACGTCTGACGCCGGCACGGCGATAACGGACCGACGTTCAGCGGCCGGGCGGGCATCGAGCCACTACTCGAATCACGAGGACCGCGACGCCCGCCCGGTCTGCTGCAATGGCTGGTTATGCCCTCGTGCCTAATACACGTGGTCAACCCCCCCCCCCGCAACAACCGTGCCCTGATGATAAACCACCTGCCAGCCGTCCGCGGCACGACGCCAGATTGTTGCGCGGCGGGTGATCCGGTCGCCCTGAATCAGCGTGTACGTCACCAGGTAGTGGTCGGCGGCGATCTCAAGACAATGAAAGTCTCCCACCTCCCACACATCCTCCGTTGCGTGTTCGTATCGCCGCTCCAGCGTGTCCAGCACGAACTGTCGGCTGAATCGGCGGCCCGATGCGCCTACTTCCCAAAACTCGGCTGCCGTCATCTTCTCGAAATCTTTGCGAGTGGCCCCGAACTGCTGTCGGTGAAACAGCGGCTCGCGCTCCATCAACTCGCGCAGCACCGCCTCGTGCTCGGGCGCGGTGACCAGATGCGGCTCCATGCTGTCGGACTGCCAAATGCCCGGCGGCAACGGTCCATCAATCACCCTGACGCGATGTGTTTTCATGCCAGTTGTGGGCATAACCATTGATTATATTGACCGGTGCGCCAAATAGCATTTTGCGTGGCGACTGGCCTGTGGCGCGCAAGTCGGGCCGGAGCCGCGGGCTGTGGCGCGCGCTTGCCCATCATAACATCCGCTTTTCGCAAGGCGCTGTTCAGCGTTGAAC